>DBFJSK010000646.1:0-24378 GCA_048403675.1 Tannerellaceae bacterium
ACAAAGCCATATAATGCGTGGAGTCGGTGGCTTGAATCGTCTTTTTAAGCCAGGTTACGGCTTCTTCGTTCTTTTCATGCGATACCAATAGGCCTTCTGGAGTGACTTCCAGATGCAAATATTTTTTGCGGGCCAGGGAGACCGTATCGTTGGGGGCCCATACGTAGGTATAAGCCAGTTGGTACATGGCCTCCGGATAGCCTTCGTTTGCCAACTGTTCCATGCCTTTTAGTCCTATCGCGAGGCTGTCCGGATCGTAGCTTGTTAGTTGAGCCAGATAGCGTTGGTAAACGGCTTCAGTCGAAGGGATGGCGGTTTCAGACTCGGTGTCGTTTGGGCGATAGTTTAGGATGCCTAATGCAAGGAGCCCTGCTGCTAGGGCTGCGCATCCTATTTTAAGGAAAGGAACAGCCCATGATTCCGGGTAAATTGTATTATCGATGGCTGCTCTGAATTGAGCCGAGGTGGCATATCTGTCCGCTTGCCTTTTTTCTGTCGCTTTTTTTATGATTTTTCTGATTGGCTGGGAGGTGATGGTTTTCAAGGGAATCTTTTTATGCAATTGCGCTTCCAGCATTTCGTATGCCGTTCCTTCGAATGGCAAATGTCCGGCGATGAGTTGAAAATATAAGATTCCGATGGCGTAAACATCGGATGAAAAATTCTGGTGCCGGATGTCTCCCAATACTAATTCGGGAGCGGCGTAACCTGCTTTGCCCAAGAACTGTCCGGAAGATGTCAAACCTTTATCTACCGTACTAAGCCGAGTTAACTGTTTAGCGATGCCAAAATCGATAAGTTTGATTTTTCCGTCGGTCGTAAGCATAATGTTCGTCGGATCGATATCCCGATGGATAAAGCCGGCATCATGGAGAGCCATGACGCCCGAGAGTATGTTTTTAATGATTTCGGTGGCTGTTTTTTCTTTTTCGTGGATAAATCGTTTGTAGAATTCGCCAACGTAGGGTTGAACGATTCCTTTGCGATCTTCTAATTTTCCTTCGATTACATCCGCCAGCATGACTCCCTCCAAATATTCGCTGATTACATGGAAATGGGTTACTTCTGTTCCTAACGCATCTTTGTCGATCGTTTCAATGAAACCGAACATTTGTACGAGGTTATCGTTATGGAGTTGGATAGAGGCTTCACGTTTGGCCCGTTCGATCACATGCTCGGGTAGTCCTTCAAACATAGCTTTTATGGCTACCGCTGTGAGGGTACCGTTGGCTTCTATCTTTTTGCCCAGGTATACTCTTCCCATACCGCCTTCGCCCAGGATGTCTGCTTCTGTGTCGAATTCATAATAATAGCCACAGCGTTTTTCGTATTCTCCTTGTAATTTTCTAGTGGGCATTGTATGGATGATTATTGGTATTCATAATAATTGATTATTTTATTCTCATCGTAATGCAGCGGCGTTAAGTATACCGATCGGAGGGAACCCGTCTCCAGTTTTAAATCGATAGAAGTGGAGTTTGCGGCCACGACGGATAGCGCCTTAAAATCCGTCAGTCCCCAATTCGGTAAATAGATCCGGCCGGTTTCATAAAGTTGATGGCTATGGGTATCGAAGACGATGTAAAATGATTGATTTTCTTGGAAATAGTCGGCTATGGCAAAGACATGGATCTTGCCTGATTGCGGGTTTGTTATCAGGGTTTCCGAAAGAATTTCCAAGTTTCCTCCATAAGCGATTTTGAATAAATTCAGCGTGTCTGTCGAAGCACCGGCAATCCAGTCGACGTAAACAAGGCTGTCCGCCTGAGGAATGTAACTTTCCTTTAGGGAGACGATTACCTTGGAAGGGGGTTCGCATCCTCCCAACAAGATAATAAGGTAAATGGGGATTAAAAAATTCTTCATCTCGTTTACTTTTTTATGACTGTTACAGCCGTTTGATTTTTACTGGCGGGGTTGGCCGAATAAAATTTGGTGGCTACGATATGGTTCGGATTTTCTTTGCCGCCTAGACCGAGTTGATGTACTGGCGAGGTGCGTGCTTCGAAATGCATATGTTCGTCGGGTCCGTGCATGCCTTGGGCATTTCCCGTCGTTCCCGAGTAGCCTATTATATCTCCTTTTTTGACGACTTTTCCGGCCTTCATCGAGGGGGCGATTTTACTTAAATGGGCGTAAAAGGAATAGACATACGATTTACCCCGGGGGTGTTTGATGGTTACATTATTACCGTAATCGCTATGCTTATATTCGATCCGGTAAATAACGCCGTCTGCTACCGAGCGGATGTTGGTTCCGACAGGGGCATAGTAATCGAATCCTTGGTGGTTCTTAGGCTTTCCGTTGGCATATCGCCGGACAGGGCCATAGAGATTGCTTGCCTGGTTTCTCCTTATCCTGGGATTTGCGACAGGGTCGCCCCAACTACTCGTTTGTTTCTGTGGAACGGATGCTACGTTCGTTTTGCTTGTATTGTGAGGCGTTCCTTTGGGGTGGGCGTTCCGGTTGTCATTTTTCTGTTTATCCTGAAGCTTTTTATGTTCGGTTTCTAAACGGGTCAAGGTGGCTGCATCCAGTTCTCCGGTCGTGTTCAAGCCCGCTTTTTTCTGAAATGCAAGCAAGACGCTACGGGTGTTTTTACCCAGACGGCCGTCGCATGCGAGCGTTTTGTTACCATTGTATTCGTTTAAATAAGATTGGGCTTTGCGTACCTTTTCATTGATTTGATAAGGGTTGTAAGGGATCGAACCGGAGGTAGGAGTCGGCAGTTTGGCTACGCTTTCTTGTTTAACTTCTGGTTTCGTTTCTTTTTCTTTGCAGGATGCCAAAGATGAGAAGGGTGGTTCAGACATTGAGGCAGTAGGTATCGGGGCGGCTTCCCCGGTAGCCGTGATAGGCAAGTTCCAGTCTACTTCCGCTACTTCCACATTTTCTATTTTGGCAATGCCGCCGTTGCCTACTACGGCATGGTAACAGGCGTTCCCGATATTTACTTCCAGTTGTTCGCCTTCCGTTAAAGACGTTTTCAAACAAAGCGCATAATAGTCGTTCCCGTCGAGCGTTTCCATATCACATTCGTTTCCCTGGCTGTCGGCCCAGAAGTAGCGCTCTACAGGAATGGTTTGGGTGTCAATATCGATTGTATCCGCTCCGGTTTTTTCTAAAGATTGTCCTGCATTCACAATAGAAATAGTTCCGTTATACATACACGACAATTTGGCCCGGTTAAGTAAGGCCGGACTTCCCGCCAGGATACTGTTTGCATCTATCGCCGACCAGTTCATACAAGTTCCCGGTATGCAAGGCATAGGAGTCAGGGTTCCGAAGTTGGCCGATGTAGCGGAGGCGGTGGGCGGATAAGTTAAGGAGCGGCAAAGTCCGAAGCTGGATATATTTTTCAGGGAAACATGATCGGTTATATTCGCCTGATCTTTTTCACAAAGGCTTACCCGTTTGGAGGTTGCCGTAAGCCGCCCGGGGGATGTACCTAGCGAGCATCTTAAGATGGCTCCCGTGCAGACATAATAAGTTGTAGGGGTTTGTACTTCCGGAAGCACAGTTCCTAATGCTTTTACCTCATCCTTATTTTCAGTTAATATAGCCCTGGCCGGTCGGAAGGTTCTTTTAAAAAAATCGAGGGCGTCGTTTAATGTATATTCTTCTTCTTTGAGCTTTTGCTGGGTGTTAGTTTCGGGTAAGCCTGTTCCTATACCATATTTGTCTGTCGGAAGGCTACCGGGCGAAACGGTCGAGTAATATTTTCCTCCGGCACTACTTCCTCCTCCGTACGAACGATAAAGTTTAATTTTATAGATTTCTCCCCATTGGGGATTATTTTCCAAGAGTCGTTCCAGCGCTCGTACGTAGCCCCGGTAGATATGTAGATATCCCTCTTTTTCTAAAACGATTTTCTTTCTTTCTTCCGGCGAGAGAGTACATAAATCCTCTTCATTCAGGGCTTGAGCGCCCATCAAATTAGGGTCTTCCATTTTCATTAATAGAGACCTCAACTCTTTAGGATAATTACTATAATATTTATTGCCTCCCATCGCCTGTAAGTTTTATCTGACTTTTACATTTCCGGCCGTTATCTCCAGAAGAGAACCTCCATCGATAGATGCTTTTCGGGCTGCTTTTTCTTGCAAATTATTCGTTTTAATGATAAACGAATTGCCCGATTCTTCACTGATGGCATCCGACGCTTTTACGAATAGGTCCGTGGCTTTTTGGTCCATATTATTTTCTGCCACTATACTCATATTAGCATCGGCACTTATATCCGTATCTTTCCCTGAGCTGACTGTCAGATTATTTCCGGCCGTTATCTCAATATTTTTTTCAGCTTTTATCTGGATGTTTTTACCAGCCAACAATTCGATATTGCCTTTCGCCTCGATACGAATCAATTGTTCATCGGTAGAAAAGGTTAATGTATAGTTGTTCTTATTGTGGTCGTAGATTTGGATATAGCCTCCTTCCGCATTATCGCAGAACTGGATGGTATGTCCGTTGCGGGTACGGATAGCTTTTACGTTGTTAGAAGTTCCTCCTTCGCATCCGTCTGCACGCCAATCCTCGTCCGGGCAATCCCGTCCGTTAAATAAGGTTCCCATTACATAGGGACGTTCGGCATTATCCATCTCGAAACCGATCATTACTTCTTCTCCTATTTCCGGGATGAATTGGACACCTTTCGAAAGGCCGCCGTAAGGCTGTGAAATTCTTATCCACGGAGTTTTCATTTCCGGATCTTGGGCTGCTTGCCACGGGAACTGTACCCGGATGCGTCCTAGTTTTTTTTCATCCACATTATCGACCACAGTAGCCCGTTGGGGAGCCGAGTAGGGAAAAACGTTCGAAGTAGAATAGGGCGGATAGTCGCAAGATGCCGGAATCGCTGTGAACGAATTGCTGTATTCCTGTTCGTAATCGAATATATGGGTGATCCCGATCACCATCAAAGGTTCTTGTTTTACATCTTCCTTTTCGCCGGATCGGTTAACGACTCCGTCATTAATTTCAAATTTCTGTCCTAACTGGAGTTTAGCTACTTTGGAGTTGCCCTGACTTATTAGCATCTGTGCTTTTTCTCCGCGTGCTTGCACTTTGGTGGAAAAATCGAGGATCGCTTCGTTACCCTCATCTTCCCCGTCGTCGAAACTGCCGACGTTCAGATTTTGTATCGTTTTGGCTTTGTAAAGTTCTTGGGAGGCAAGATAGGTCGGTTCGTTCAAATTGTTTAATTTCTTGTCACATTCTCCCGCAGCCTCCTTATTCATATAGCCCCCTTCCTCTCCGTATTTATATAAGTTCGGAGAAATATGAGAGAAGTTAAAATGGCGAAGCTGCATATTGATTCCATACCCGAACATATTTCCATCGGGATAATTCAATTTTACATTTTCCGATTGATCGGCCGGCATCGAACCGAAGACGAATCTCTCTCCGTCGTTATACATCCATTCGCCGAACCTTTGTGCCAGTGAAATCAGAAAGGCATAATCCGATTCATTGTATTGTACGATATAGGGAATTTTCTTTGTATACCGCGGTTGGATTGAAGCGTCGGCGGCTACCTCTTCATAGGGTTCGATCACACGGCTTACAATTTCTTGTAGACTCTGATTTTCAAAAGAGCGGCAATTCGGATTTCCGTCCAGCAGATAATCGTTACTGGCAGCCGTCACGTTGATCGAAGCATGTCCCGCGGTGCTGCGCGAAGCACTCACAGCGGTTACTATCCCTTTGAAGCTTAACAAATTTGTTTTTTCATCCCCCATAAACGTTTTGGTACTTACCCTTATTTCAATTTTATTGCCCATTAAAGAAGCGCAAGCGGCATATACGACATCGCGTGTGCTTTCCTGGATATGGTCTTTCTTATAGAGTGAAAAACTCAACGTCACAGGACTCATCAATTCTTGCGTCAACGCATACCCGCTCAAGATATAGACGACGCCCCCGATTTCACATTCCGAAGAGTTTTCACTATTTCTTCCGTGAATCGTCACACTGATACTGTTTGCCAATTCTGCCATATACAAGCTCCTAATCTATTTTCCAGTCGTTCATAAACGAATAAGCGCTGTTGCCGAAAGTCATTTTCCGGGCACTTAATGTTATTTTCGTACGTACCAGTAAACTATTGTTGTTGTTGAAGTATTGGTACATATTAATCAAATAGGCATCCTCAAAATACAGATGCAGGAACTTCTTTTTGCTATCGTGGGTCGAAAGCAACATTTCGATCGTTCCGTTGTGTGTATCTGCCCGGGAAAACATCCAGTTATAGAAAAACAAGTCATCGTCTCCGGTAGCCGGCATTACGAATTTGATCAATCCGCTTTGAGGACGTGAAGAGGGTTTCCCGCTTTCGTCCACGGACTGGTAAAATTCATATTCACACTCTACTAACTCGTACTTCTTTCCCCCGCAAGCTTCTATCTGTGCTTCGGTTTTTAAATTCTGGTCGATGACCAAGGTGGCTTTGAATCCCATAACTATTCTTATTAAGACAATTAAATAAGAGGCGGCTCGTTGACCAAGCCGGCCTCTTACCTTGATAGGCTGACTAAAGAGCCCAGTGATTATCGTACTGAACGCTTCCCTTACCCGTCACCGTCAACTGACGGCAGGTGATGGTAATCACTTCGTACATGCGGTTATTGTCGCTATCGTCGAATATCTCTTCGTAGGTTACGCAATACGCATCTACGAAAGATAAAGTCTTCATAATACCGCCGATTTTGTTAGGCCATGTAATGCTTCCGTTCTTTGCAGAATAGGAGTCGCAAGTCCAATCCAGCAGCTCGGTGTTACCCGAGTCGGTAGATTTTACTTTCAACGTTACTACGCCTCCACGCGTTGTTCCCGTAGGCTGTCCCTCTACGTCAATCTGTTGAGTGAACTGATAATGAACATAGATGACCTCACGATCTTCGAGACCGTCAACTTTTAATTGCACTGTTACCGGTACTGCCATAATGTATATAATTTAAATAAAACAATAAGTTAGAATAAGCTAGCTAATCTCGTTCGACCATTCGGTAATCCCGTTATCACCGTTGTGGCCTGTCAGTTTGATGTAGAAATTCTTAGCCGCGAAGAACGGTTTGAGTTGGATTTCTATATGAATATCTTTCGTCTTTTCATCTCGCGTGATTTTCGGATTGGAGTACCCTTCGATCAGTTTTCCCGGCCCTTTATAATCTTCCAGAAAATCGATTACTTGTTGGCGGAGTTCTGTGGCCAATTGCGAATTCCAATTCTTGAAAGCTTCATCATTGAAGAAATTCGTGAAGACTTTCCCGATCCAGTCGAATACTCTGACGATCGGATACTCCTGTAAACCGATTGTCGCGCCGTTATAAAGCGATTTGTTGGAAAAGGCCATCACCCGGTTCTCTTCGAAGACCATTGGTACCACTCCTTTATCGATTAACGTGGTCAGTTCCGATTTTAATAAATCCAAACGTGTTCCCCGCGCATTATCGATCGTTCCGTATTTTTTGCCGGCTACGCCTTGCGAGATGGTAATTCCTTCCGTGTCATACAGCTTTCCTGCAATGGCGGCCGAAGGCGGGATGAACAAATCTTCTTCTTCCTCGTCATCTGCATTTGTCTTCTTCCGGCCTAGAATATAATTACAAGCCATAATCACATTGGCCAGATAGACATCCGAATCGCTTAGGCTGGCTTTGTCGAGTCCTTTGGTGAGTAATTTGAGGTTCGGGGCATCCTGGTAATCGGTTACCAACATTACTTTATTCCGGTAAGCCATTTGTCCCCAAAGGTTTACCGCTTGTTTATCCCCTAGATATCCGGGCGATACCAATAGGGAATAATTTTCTTTCAGCGACAACCGGTCAAAATGATTATTCAATTCGTCCCGTATCGCTTTGAACGCTTTCGATTCGGGATCGGCCAGGTCTTCCTTATCCACATTCATTAGCGAAAGGCATTGTACCTTGTTTTGTCCTGTATTCACAAAAAACGAACCCAACGCACGATAGGCGATTTCCAGTTTTTTGACCGAATCATGCACTCGTACCAGATTCTCGTTGAGATTTTGTTTTGTCTTTTGCGCCTCTTCTTGGCATTTACCGACTGCTTCCGAAGCCGTTGTCAAATCGTCTGCAAGTACGTCAAGCCACATGGCCAGTTCGATTTTCATTTTTTCTCGCTGATCTTTGAACTCGCTCTCCTGCAGGAAAATTTTTTTGGCGGCCCGGCTTTCAGGATTCATGTTTTCCAGTCCGTCCACCAGACTTTCTATCAAATCATATCCGCCATAATCTTCCAGTTCTTCCAGGCTTTTTTTCAATTGTTCGGCCGGATTCTGAAGAGCGGCGGCTTCCTTCAGATAATATTCTTTCTGAAAACCAGCCTCTTGACCGACTGCTTGAGGTTGCATCTGCAATTCTTCTGACATAGTAGCATAAGCATTTAAAGGTTCGACATTATTTCTGAAGTTCTGATAAAAGCGCCTGAAGTGCTGTAACCAGGTTTTTACGGGCATCTTCATCTTCAAAAGCTTTTCTTAATAATTTGTTGCGTAGCAACTGTTGTTCAATCAAGTTATACGATTCGATCATTGACTTCTGATTTTTCAAGAACTCACTTTGTTCGATCAATCCCTTATCGTCGAAATCTTTGAGAGAACCGAACTGAAAGTTTTCCTTTACACTTTTTCCATTCTGATCGAGCATTTCCACATTTTTCTTTTCCGGTTTGTAATGGTCGAATACCTCTTCCAATGTTTCCGGTTCGAATACGCCATCAGGTTTGATGGGCGCTTTATCCGTCAACTGTTCTACATATAAAGTGCGGTTTTGCGGAAACTCGATAATACCATCCTGCGCTTCCACATCCAATACTTTGGCAATAATTGTTTTCTTAGCCATATCTTCACCTATTTAATTGTATTATATCCTTCTACACCTTTGTTTCTATTTGCTTCGCCGATCCTTCTTCCGCTTCCGGAAAACGTATCTCCCATCGTAACCGGCTGTTTTCATCACAACTCAATTGCACGACTGAACCCGTTTTTACCTTTCCGGAAATAATCATTTTGGAAAGCGGACGCCGTATGTCTTTCCGGATAATGCCCAAAATCGGCCGCGCACCATACTGAGCATTGAACCCCGACATCGCGATCATTTGACGCGCCTCCTCGTCGATTTCCAACGAAATGTGTTGTTCCGCCAACGTTTTCATCAACCCTTTCAAATGGATTTCGAAAATCATCCGGACAATCTTCTCCGTAATCGGCGAGAAGGGTACGATTTCGGTCAGACGCGCCAGAAACTCCGGTCGGAAATGTCCCTGCATCACATCCAATAGCTGATTATGGGCCGGCACGAGTCCTTTGCCGAAAGCCTGGAAAATATAATCGCTTCCGATATTAGAGGTGAATAGAATCAGCGCATTCGAAAAATCACCAACCCGGCCCAGCCGGTCGTGTAGCTTCCCTTCGTCAAGAATCTGTAGGAATAAATCGAATACCGAACGGTGCGCCTTTTCAATTTCGTCAAACAATACGACCGAATAAGGTTTTTGTCGGATCTGATTGACCAGGAGTCCTCCTTCTTCATACCCCACATAGCCAGGAGGCGCTCCATATAAAAGCGCTACCGAATGCTCCTCTTTATATTCGGACATATCGAAACGCAGGATAGCTGTTTCGTCTTGGAAAAGAAATTCCGCCAACGATTTCGCCAGTTCCGTTTTTCCTGTACCAGTTGGCCCCAGGAAAAAGAACGAACCCATCGGCTGTCCTTTTTTATTCAATCCCGATCTCGATTCATAAATCGAATCGAGCACAATTTTAATTGCATGATCTTGGCCGACCACACGCTTTTTCAGAATCGCTTCGGCATTAACCAGTTTTTCCCGTTCTTTCGACTGAATATTGCCCATAGGAATGCCTGTTTTTTGTGCTACCACCGCCGTCAGATGTCGGGCTTCCACCCGCTCTATTTTCCGGGTAGCCATTTCCTCCAATTGTTTGAGCAACCCTTCTACGAAATCTTCTTTCGCCTTTAGGGATGGGAGAGAACTAAACTCGGTCTCTGTATCGATACCAGCTGTCAGCAGCGGACTTACGCGATTCATCATTTCA
Organism: Tannerellaceae bacterium; assembly: GCA_048403675.1. Classification (GTDB taxonomy): domain Bacteria; phylum Bacteroidota; class Bacteroidia; order Bacteroidales; family Tannerellaceae; genus Parabacteroides. The sequence goes on from DBFJSK010000646.1 coordinate 10,082, forward strand.
TAGTAAATCCATTTCAACGCTTCTGCTTTGACCTCTTCCGGTAGCTGGGTTTTTCGCCACGTTTCGAGCTTCTCCCGAATCGCCCGAATATCTTTCGCTGCTATATCATTCGTTGTTTTGATGAATGCCATCGTCCGGTCGATTAGGTCGATGGCCGAATCTGGAAGATGCTTTTCACTGAAATACCTTTTAGCCAGGCGAATCGCACTTTCCGTCGCTTCCATTTCCAGTGGAAGTCCGTGATAGAGTTCGAACGCCGGAACGATACCATCCAAAATGCGCTTCGTCTGCTCCACTGTCGGCTCTTCGATGAGGATACGTTCGAATTTACCGGTCAGTTCTTTATCTGTTTCTATATATTTGGTATACCCTTCAATCGAGGAAGTACATAACGTAAGCAAACCTTGGTTCAGATAAGCTTTCAAAAGCCCTACCATACTATAAAATACCCCTTGCTTATCCATCACCTTATCCAGCGATTCGATGACCAAGATTGCATTCCCTAACGTCAGCAACTCCTCAAACACTTTTTTCATCCGGCTTTCGATTTCTCCCTTATAGGAAACATCCATCCCCAACAAAGTCAGATCCAGTTCGTAAATCGAAGCGTTTTCTAGAAAAGTGGGCACCTCTCCGTTCACCGTATGTTGAACGAATGCCCGGATTAACGCTGTTTTTCCCACTCCTGATTCACCTGTCAGCAAAATATTCGATTTGGTTTTCCGGCCCAGGATTTCATACATTTCGGTCAATTCTTTTTCGAACCCGACGATAACCTCCCATTTCCGGTCGAGCGCCTGCTGGTTTTTCAATACCCCATATTTACTGAGGTTCTTATACCCTGAAACCGTCCCCTTCTGAAGGGCTGCAGTTGTGGTCGGCATTCCTGTTCGTTCGGCGCTGTTTTTACCCCAAGCAGTCAAAATCTCTTCTTTTTGTAAAGGGAGGGTTTTTAGCTGTTCGAAAGTAAACCCCACACCCGGCGTAACAATGGAAGCCAACAGACAGTGGGCATCCATCTTATCCAGTTTCTGCACCGAACGAATCGTGTCGGCTTCCTGAAACACGGCTTTGGATAGCGGAGACAACGTAGGCGAGCCTGTTTTACCCACTGTTTTCTTTCCCATCTTGATACGCATGTCGGCCCAATCCTGTAAATAGTAGTAATCCTGTTTCAAGGTCTTTTCGATGAAAGAAACCAATCCGGCCTCTTTATGGAGCAACGCTTTGAAAAGATGCCCCGGTTCGATAGCCGGACTCAGGCTATCTTTGGCATAAGCCTCTGCGATCGCATAGACTTCCATCACACTGTCGTCGATTATCGTTTTATCTATCTCCATATCCGTTTATTTTTGTGTGCCCGGCTGTTGCTTGCGGTCGGCCACATTGATTACGATATAACCTTCATATCCCTGGATATACACTACATAATCGCCTTTCTGCATCGTAACAAACCGGATTCTCGTATTCCCCAGCGGTGTCTGCTCCCGTTCGTATTTCAGCGGAGAACGCACAATGTCCTGATACGTAAAAGCCGGCCAGAGCACTTCTTTTTCCTTCCCCTTCTCATTTTTCCTCATCACCGGTATATTCCTGGCTTTGATAACCGATACCTGCGTATTCGGGTTTTTGAATTTAGCTTCGATACAAACCGTGTCGCCCACCTGTCGAATAGCCGACACCAATTCGCCGAGTAAAATAGACTGGCCCGACACCTGTAAAGTATCGAAATACGCCTTCTTCCCATTCAGCCAAACTTCTCCTTCGGGAATGACCTGGTCGGTAACCGGATGAAATTCCGGATTCACGATCCGGTGATAAGCTTGTATATTTTTAATCGGAATCGTTTTCTTTTCCCCGGATTTCACTTGGATTTGAATCTCTTTATCGAGCATACGGGAAGTAATAAAACCTTCCAACGCCCCGCTGCCACTTTTCAGCTCGATTTTATCCAGAAACGGAGTTTGCTCCCATAAATCCTGATATTCATTGAGCGGTTCTGAAACGATTTCCTTGATTTCTGAAAATTTGAAAGAGAATACCTGATGCTTTCCAGTTTCGATCTTGATCGTTTTTCCGGGATATTGTTCGGTAATCTGTCCTTCATAGCGTTCGCCGTTTTTCAAAATCAACACATCTTTGATCCCCGAAAACTGATTTTCCGGTCGTTTCGTTTTGACAATCCGGAACAGTTCCTTCCAGGGAAATGTATAGCTTGACGAAGTGAAATCGATAAATTTAATCAGGCTTCCCTGCTCTATAACATACACTCCATTGTATTCCGAATTTTTGAACTTCAAATTGTAAAGTTCCAGATAAGCGGTTCCTCCTCCCTGATACGCATGGTTGGTATCGGCCCACTGTTTCCAATTGTCGGAAAGTTCGGATGGCGAAAGTTTCGTGGCATAGCTCTGCACCAGCGAATCGCCTCCCATCTGTAAGATGGCTTCCTCCGAATACATCGTGAAATTTACCCCTGGTTTCTGTGTGGAAATATAGCCTTCCACCACCGAACCGTTCGCCAGGTAGACCTGCTCGATGCGTTGAGCCGAGGAGCCGGAAGGAAATAAAGCCAATAGGGCTATCCCTGTGCAAAGCGATAAATAGGTTTTTCTTTTCATGAATATTATCTTGTCTCTGAATTAATATCGATCCTATGTTTGCGCCATAAAGAGGACGGTCCCTGCTTGACAGGGTAACCGGATTCTTCCGCTACATCGCCGGGCATCCCGTTTTTTGCCGCCACGGTCCCCGTCAGATACTCCAAAGCGGTTTTCAACAAAGCTTCCTTTATCTCTCCCCGCTCGTGATTCAAATCGTCTTCCACCCGGATCGTGGGAAGAATGCCTATCTGCGGGGTGGAATCATTCAACGCATTATAGTAGCGGAATGTGATCGGTTGCAACTGATACTTATACCGATTATCAGCAATCGTATACGACCCGACGTCTTTACCATAGGTTGGTGTGCCGATAGTAACCACTTGCATATAAGGCCGGAGCCCGATGATCGTACTTTCACTGGCCGAAGCTGTATTTTCACTGGTTAAAATCACCACGCGTGGAAGATCCAGGTTCCGGGAAGCGATATTATAGCCGGTATGGAAATAAACATATTTGTACCCGTTCTCAAGTTCAGCCTCTGTTTCACGAGTAATTTTTTTATTATAACGTTGTTTCTGATAAACCTTTCCCAGCGCCTCTTTGGGAATGATTTCCGAGGCCAGATATTCGGCTGTCGCCACATAACCTCCTAAATTATAACGCAGGTCGAGAATCAGGTCGTCGATTCCTTTGTTCTTAAACTTCACGGCGATCTGAATTACATCCGTATTGGCTTCGAAAGCGTCGTACACTACATAGCCTATTTTCCGTCCGTTCACCAGATAAACGGAATCCAGCGGAATGGTAGGAGCCAGTGGATCTGCTTTTGTCGCCGGGTGGAGATACCGGTACGTTGCTTCTCCTATAAATCTGCCTTTCTCAATCCTGCCTTTCTGGATACAAATTTCATTTGTCGAGGTTTGTAAGAACCGTATCCAATCGCCCCGCTTGATTTTTTCTTTTTTCAAAATATCAGACGTAACGTATAGGATACGGCCGATAGAAAGCCCGTTTTTATCTTTATAAGGTTGATATTCAAAGCCACATTCGGGCATGGACATCGTTTCCCCTTTATAATGACTATTGAGTTCACACCAGGAAAAACGATCCTGTGAGGATACAACCGATTTGAAAAACGCCGGCGGCTCCTGGGTGAAATCCAATTTCCCAGAATCAGGCATTTCGGTGTACCAAAAATAATGATGATTCATTTGCTCGTAAATCCATTCATTCTGTTCGATACACCACTCCGTATGTTGCCTGTTTTCTTCTGTTCCCGGTTCGGGCAACTCCAGATGATGATTGCCGCTGTCGCTGCAGGCTGCGGTAAAGACACATACGAGGTATAAAATGCCTTTTTTCATACAAGTCGTTAATGTTGAATGTTCATTTTAAGTAAATTCTTCACTTGGTAAGAAGCGGCCGGTTGCCGTTTTACCGCTTTGGCAGGCGCCGCCAGTTTAGCAGCAGAAGCCGCCTTGGCTGAGGTATACGCATACGTTTGCAGACTAAACTTGCTGACATCGAAATAAAGAGTATATTGTTTGCCCGATTCGATGCTGATGGCACTCGCTTCGGTTGTTTCGCCGTGTTTTTTACCGTCTTTATAAATGTATTCTACGTATCCCTCAAACTCTTTATCCGTTTCCGGCAAGAACGCATGGAAATTATAAATCCCGGTGGATTGTTCGTAATCCGGAATCGTCAGATCCAGCGAAGCGATCCGGTATTTGTCTGTTGTAGCTGATGTGGAATTAAAGAGCCAGGTATCGCCCGCGTTGGAGATTTTATCTATCCGGTATTTATAATCGATCTCCAAATAAGTCAAATTGAAATCAGTCCCTTTGAAATCATTGAAATTCTTGAATAAACAATAAATCATAGCCGTAATCGGCTTCACTGAGATAGCGACCGAAGTAGGCTCATTGACCGTAATCTTTGTTTGGGAAAGTCCCAACGTACCGTTTCCCATATAGTCCATTAAATTTTCCCGGCTGATCGTTAGCTTGGACAAATTTTCTTCTGCTGAAAAACTCCAGAAAGCAGACGAGATATTCGAAGCGCTGCTTCCTTCCACCACATCGGTAGAAGTAATGACATTGTATTCGCCTATCGGAAGCACGGTCGAGAAAGTCAGGTTTTTCGCATAATCATCCACCAATTCTTCCGTTTTCGACATCAGATTGCCCGACATATCATAAACTAAAGCCCGTATCCGGACTTTGTTGTCGGTTTCGAGCGTAAAATCACCTTCTTTATATTCTTCAAATCCCGACATCACCTTCTCTGGCGAAACCGTAAAATCAACCTGGTATTTAATATCCACGTCATCCTTGTCGGTACAAGAAGTGAAATAGGTCATCAACCCCAGTAAAACAACTATATACTTTTTCATAATACTCTATAATTAAAACGTTTATATTACATTAGAATAACCAACCCACCGAAACCTGAATCGAATTGCTTTTCCACGGGAGATTTTTAGCCAGCTCCGCGAAGCCCAAATTGTAGCGGGCGCCTACTGTCAGTCCGAAGTCGAAATCGTAGGCCGCACCTACTCCCAGCAGTACGTCCAACCCTTTGCAATCGCCTACTGCAATCTCCGCCTTATCGACGGCAAACGAAGAAGGGGAAGTAGAAAGCAGATACGCAAATTCCGGCCCTACTTCCACACTGAACGAAGCGGTAGGATATACTTTCAACATCAACGGCACGGTGATGTAACTGAATTTCAAATTGTCGCTGTTCGTTTTCACACTTTGGTACGCAAACAATACTTCCGGCTGAAAACCGAACCATCCCGTACCCGGCAGACTATTTTCCGTACGTTGTCCCCAACGCATATTGGCCAATACGCCCACTTGCATGCCGACGCCATAGGAGAAACCCGGATCGATCGCCATATCATTGCTCAGCGATGACATATTCACTCCCACTTTCGCCCCGAATTTGCAGACAAAAGTCGATACATGACTGACAGCCGCCACATTCGTGCGGGGAGTAGTCGATCTTTCTACCATTACCTGGCTGTAACAAACATCGGAGAGCAGCACCCCGACCATCAGCAAGAATAAAAACTTTTTCATATTCATTTGAGTTTAAAGTAAATTCATTGTAAAACATAGTGTTTGATTGTCCGCGAAAACTGTTTCACCAGCGAAGGACAGCCCTCTTCCGTAACCGTAACCGTAAACGTGAAGGTACGACTCGTATCCTCAGGTACACGTACCGTCAGGGTCGCTTCCGCCATACCGTTTGCTTGAAACTGTACCGTACGGCTTCCCGCCTCCGACCCGCTGACGGTTACCCGCGCCGAACCTGAAGGCATGCCATGCAGCGAACGTACCGAAAACGTAACGGACGCACTTCCGTCAGGTTCCGAAAAAGCGGGTAGCCGGGGTTCCAGGCAACTGAATCCCGGTCGGTGCACCGATTTCAGATTCCAAGTATCTGTTTGATAGATTATCTCGTCTCTTTCTAAATTGACGTGCACCGACTCAGACGACTCTACGTCTGCTTCTCTTTCCGCTTTGAAATAAGATGTACGCATATAATAGCGATTTCCCTCTTTCCGTATACATTCGAAAGAGAGTTCCGTCCCGTCGGGACGGATAGCCCGGATAACCGGCGTCGTAGCTTCCTTGCTTTCAGGCATGAAAACCAGTACAGATAAAAGCTCGGGCGTAGCATGATAAAATTCCAGCGCAGAAGAAGGAATTTCCCACCCTGCCCGTCGTTCTTCTTTCTGTATTTCCAGAATACCTGTTTTCCCATTTGTATGCTCCACTATGGCGAAAGCTTCTTCATACGTACCCTCAATTTCTCTGAATTGAGCCGGCAACAACGTTATTCCGGCATAATTCAAGCCATACCTTCCTTCGGCTTTAAACGAGGTGAGTTTTCCACTATCCGAAACAGGTATTGGCACGGATACCTGTTCCTCGGCCGAAAGAAAATTTTCAGTCGACGAATGCGTCAACCGAATCTGCTCATCGAAATAATAACTTTTCCCGTTCTGACAAGAGAGCGTACGGTAATCGTTGGAACGTTGGGGTATTACTTTGCTTTCCAGTTCCCGATCCTCGTCAAAGCGTCCGTTGCGAATACTTAAAAGGGAAACGACTCCACCTTTACGTCCGTTCATCACAGCCAACACTTTGCCGGCCGCCGGCGAACTCATAAAGAAGAAACTCCGGTTATCGATCACGGCCGGCGCTCCAGTCGAATTAATCAATCCGAATTTATTGCTCGTATAATGTACCGCCGCTTTCCCTTCCGAAAAAGGAGCTGCATGAAAATAATTCAGCGGAATCTGTACATCTCCCTTGTCATTTAAATAACCGAAATACATATACTGCTCGCCAGGAGCCGAAACCACCAGCAAATGTTCGTTGAAATAGGGATAATCGGCCGAGACAAAATACTCGCCCGGCTGAAATGTCCGAATCTTCCTCCCCATGCCGTCAACAATTCCCAGCAATGTTTGTCCGGAAGCGTCCAACACTAAAATCCGGTCATCTTTCAGGTACGTAATACTATCGTGTTGTACCGGTACGGTCAGTTCCCCCGATCGGTTGACGATGCCCCATTTGCCATTGTCGCCCTTTACTTTAAACAGCCCGTTGCCCAGGTACCGGATCGCCGCATAAGTCGGTTTACACAGCCACCGCGCCGTTTGGGCTTCGGCTGAAACCAAGGCGCCCAGTACAAATAGTAGGATGGGTATCGCTTTCTTCATCAGATTAGTTGGTTTTATCAAGTAATTCTTTCACATACTTCGCTTTGATGGCGAAATTAAATCCCTGGCTGGCATCCACTCCCGCATTCAATACCCCGATCAACTGGCCGTATTCGTTAAAAATCGGCGATCCACTCGCTCCATGATAAGAGGGAGCATTGAATCCGAAAGAATACTGAGTGGGTTTTTGCGTAATACTTCCCCCGTTGCCCAAGAGTTGGATACCCTTCGACGACTCCATATCCTGCAAACTGACGCCGAACGGAAATCCCAACGTATAGACATGCGTCCCCACTTCGATCTGGCTATCTTCCACTACTGCCGAGTCCAGGCTGATATACGAAGTCGTCCCTTCGGCCAATTTCATCGTTTCCGTTTGCAGAATCGCCACATCTACCTCCTGATTCGTACTGGCCGCCAACTCCCGGCATCGGATAAAATTCGCATCTGAAAAATATTTCCCGTTGGGAATCAATCCGATCGAATTCAGAATCCCTTCCACTTTAACCTGCGAGGTAAAAGCCCGGAGTTCGGAACCCACCACATCGGCATACTGTTCGAGCGTCATTTTATACTGGTCCGAAATTTTCGAGGCAATCTGGGCATGCTGGCCATACAACCACGGACGCGTCATATGCAGGTTCGTTACGATCTTTCCGTCGGGCGAAACGAAAAAGCCCGTTCCAGTATAGCCGATCATCTGGTCGGTAGATTCCACTTTTACCAATCCTCCTTCCACATTCGGATTATAAGATACCTTGCCCGGCAAGCCTATTTTTTCCAGATCCAGATTGCCAGCCGTTACCTTATAATAAAAGTAGCCCACCAACAAGGCTGTCGAGTTATTATATTTATGGTAAATCTGGGTATCAGTCATCGGCGCCAGTTTCCCGGCCACGGGTCGTTCCCCTTTCCCCCGGCCCAGGTACCTTTTCAGCCCGTAAAGCGAAAAACATACCAGGATAGCGATCGAAGCAATCAGACCAATCATCCGCCAGTTGATAACAGGTGCCGGAATCGGGTTGGCGACCGGGCTGCCGGCACACGTAATGACATCTCCTCTTTTAAGCGGAAAATCCTGATCGGGAGTGAGTGGCTTTCCGTTCACAGCCGTACCGTTCTTACTATGATCCTGAATATACCATTTGCCATTTCGCATTTCTTTCAATGTAGCGTGGAAACGACTGATCTTTTCTCCTTGCAATTGGTATTTGTTCCGGAAATTCGTACCAATTCCATATACCCCCTTTACCTTGGCCGGATCGGGCAAAAGAATAGAAGGCACCGCATTCCAATCGAGCCGCGTATCCGCCAGACGAATATTGTCGCCCCTTTTAACAGCCACCTCCTTATTCGGCGTCAACCGCATATCATTCAGAAAAGTACCGTTTTTGCTCCCCTTATCCGTCAATAGAATATCCCCATTGTCCAGCAACAGCAATTCGGCATGATAGCCGCTTACATATGCACTGCCGAGTTGCATATGAGCGGCCGACGAACTTCCTATAATAATCAGTTTCATGAATTTGTTACGTGTTTAAAGGTTAATACACAGGATTGACGACTTCCTCTTCCTTTATTTTTACAGCCTCTTTTACGGAATCCTCTTCCGCCTGGGCAGGCTGATCGTCTTTTTTTCGGGGCGGTTGGATAAACACCGTATCTCTTTTCATCACCGTATCGGTACGGATGATCGTATCCGCCTGCACGGGCATACCGGTTTGCGAATCGTCGGGAAGTGCCGTATCCGGGCTTGCCGCCCGGCTTAACTGTCGGTAAATTCCGTAACCGATTCCTCCCAAAATGAAGAGGGAAAGGACGGAAACCAGCAAATAAGTCATTCCCTTCCGACTGGAGCCGGGTACTTCGGCCCAATCCAAATCTCGTATATGAGCAAACGAAATCACATCTTTGCGCGACACCGGCACCTCTACATTCGAAGAAATCCGAATACCGTTGATGTAAGTCCCGTTACAGCTTTGGTCGGTAATTGTCATTTTTTTTCGGCCTGCAATACGTAAAACCGCATGCACCCGACTAATCACATCCGTCTGGTCATTGATGACGATGTCGCATTGCGTATCCCGACCGATCGTATAGGTTTTTTTCATATTATCCTTCCATTAATAGTGCATTAAGCACCTTGTTTCTTTGTTTCGGCTTTCGTATGAGGGATCGCCTCGTCTGCTTCCGGCTTGGATGAGGGAGTGACAGTGTTTCCCTCCTTTTGTTGCGCCGCGGGAGCTAATCTTTCCGAAAAAGGAGTGGCGTTCACATTCTTTCCCGTCTCGTCGTCTGTGTTACCGTTTGTATCGTTCGCCGCAGGGCCATTCGCATCGCGGTCTGTGTGCTCGTTCGGTTGACCTGGCTTTTGGGCTTCTGCATCCTGTCTTGATGTGGGGGAAGTCTCTGCCGGATTCTCCCCGTTTTGCATAAAGGTCGTATCTTGTGTTCCCCCTTCGGCTTCCGGTAGGGAATGTCCGGCTATCAAATGGACATTGAGTCCTACACTTGCAACCAACAAGGCCGCTAAAGCCGTTATAATAATTTTTGCCGTTCTATTCATTTTTTCTTTTAATATAGAGTTTGCATTCATGGTAATAAGCGCAGCCGTCAGGTTATCATGTTCTCCCCCTTTCTGACGTCCGATCTGATCGATTTTATACGCCGCCTCTTCCAGTTTCCTGTCCATGCGTTGGTGGCCGTCGAGCAAGTGCAGAAATTCTTTTTCAGGCAGACATCCCCAGAAACCATCCGAACATAATAGGAATTTGTCGCCTTTGCGGTAAGGCAACTCCTTGGTTTCCACCTCTAGATCCGGTTTCACCCCCAGCGCCCTCAAAATGATATTCGATTGCGCCGACAAGCGGGCCTGCTCTTCCGTGATGACCTTTTTCCGGACCATTTCGAATACCATCGAATGATCGAAAGTTCGGAATACCTTTTTATTATTTCGAAGCTGATAAATACGTGTGTCACCTACATACGCCACGAGCGCCGATTTTTCAGACAGAAGCAAGACGGCCGCCGTAGTACCCATTCCTTTCAGGTGAGCATGTATTTGTCCCTCCCTCAGAATAGCCATGTTCGCATTCCGAATAGCTTTAATCAACGTCATCTCCGGATTACTTTGGCTTTCGGCTTGAATAATTGTTTCCAGAATCGTGTTCACCGCGATCTCTGAAGCGATCCGTCCGCCCTGCATGCCTCCCATACCGTCGCATACGACAATCACCGTACCCAGCGGGGTCGGCCAGCTCCTGACCGCGTCTTGGTTCTCTGACCGTCCACCTTGCAACGTTATCGTAAACCCGATAGCATTTAGTTTTGTTTCAATGGGTTGTACCATATTCAATCAAAGTAAAAGAATTAAAATTAGTGCAATAGCAAATAAGATAGCCACTCCCGAAATAACCAGTATGTTGGCATGCAACCGCATCCAATCTTCCAGGCTCGTTTCCGGTTTTCCACTATCATCGAATATCTGCCGGATAGCCGTTTTGAAGTCGAGTGCATTGGCATACCGTCGGCTCGGGTCTTTTTCTGTCGCTCGGAGTAAAACCCGGTACAACTTTTTCGGGATTAATTCATGCGGCGGTAATTTCTTCGTCATCTGGTTCGTCAGAATTTCCGCTTCCACTTCCGACTGAAAAGGATTTGTTCCCGTCAGCAATTCATAAAAAGTGACGCCCAACGAATAAATATCCGTTTTGGCATTAATTTCGATATTTTGCGATTCCCGCAAAATCTGTTCGGGAGCCGCATACTGAGGAGTTCCGATGAATCCGTACGACGAATACTTATTGCCGCCGTTCATCCGGGCAATTCCCAAATCCATCAATTTAACCGTCGTTCCGTTTTCGAGCATGATATTCGACGGCTTGATGTCGCGATGCACCACACCCCGCGCATGCAAATACTGTAAAGCATCCAGCACATAGCAAATCTCGTTAGCAATCTTCTCAGCCCGTTCTTCGGTAGGAAGTCCGGAGAGTTGGTCTTTCACATGCGTTTCGAGCGTGATCCCTGCCACATACGTACTGAGAATAAAAATAGGCCCCTTATCCGGTTCCAACTCGCAGAGGCCGATCATCTGTACCAAATTCGGGTGGCTGAACGAAAGCGACGCCTCCTGACGCGCCCGCTCCCGAATTGTTCTATGATTGGCATAAATATCTTTTACCCGTTTGACGGCAATCCGTTGATTGGTGTTACAACTGAATCCCAGATACACCGTACCCATCGCTCCCTCGCCCAACGGCCGGGTACGCGGATCATAAAAATACCACTGTCCCATCACCTGCAAATAGATATTCGGATCGCCGGGGCGTTGTAATACTTGTGGTTGCATAGCGTTCATACTCCTGTCGATTAATTAAGTTGTTCGCGGCTTAACTGGAGATATTTACGGCTGTCCTTCAGAAAGTGCTCATCTTCCGGATGCTTCGGATCGCCCGCAGCAGTAGCCCGGCTGAGAATCTTTTCCGCTTTGGCATACGCCTTGCTTCTCCAATAGCTATATCCCAGCCAATACATAATCGGCAGGGAAGCGGCGTCCTGGCCGTAGGCTTTCTCCAACCATGAAATCGATTCCGCCGGCGAGGTGTTTTCTTTGGTAATCCCCAGTAGCTTGCGCCGTTTCAAGATCGAAGCGGGCAGTTTGTCTTCATAATGGCAGTACGTCAGTCCCAGTTCATACATGGCGCGAGCCGACCCACTGGAATCGGCCAACAGCTTTAGCTGGTTGAACCCTAGACGTACCGAATCGGCTATACCCGAATCCAGCCGGCCGAGAGCCGTTTCGATCGAGGGATAGACAGGCGTCGGCTTATCCGCTGGTTGAGGGGTGACAATACTATCTACCGGCTTAACCGGTTGTGCCGTTATCGTTTCATCCGGTTGCGGTGTGACTGGAGCAGAGATTTTCCATATGATATAGGCTCCGCCTCCGATCAAGGCTGCTAAAGCGAGCGCCGCTACCAGTTTAGGCAGGTAGTCGGGCCACCAAGGCTGTGAATCGTCTTTATCCAGAGCCACCCGGAATTCAGCTGCCGAGACATACCGTTCGGATTGGCGTTTGGCCGTAGCTTTTTTGATAATTTTTCGGTATCGCCGCGGTTCGATCGCACCGAGCGGTATTTTGCCTTTAAGTTGCTGTTGGAGCACTTCGTATTTCGACCCTGTAAAAGGCAGCCGTCCGGCAAGCAATTGGTAAAATAAAATGCCGATCGCATAAATGTCGGTCGTATATCCCTGGTGATGGACGTCGCCCAACACCAATTCCGGAGAAGCGTATTCCGCTTTCCCGATGAATTTCCCGGTAGCCGTCACTGCTTTGTCGTGCGATCCCAAGGTATTGAGCAATTTGGCAATACCGAAATCGATCAGTTTGATATTCCCTTCTTTCGTCACCATGATATTCGACGGATCGATATCCCGGTGAATATACCCTTTATCGTGCAGCGCCATGATACCCGATAAAATGCATTTGGTAATATGTACCGCTACCTTTTCCCGGTTGGTAGTATATTGATTATATAGTTGCCGGGCGAAGGGAATTTCGATGCCGTCTTTATCCGTCAGTTTTCCGCAAAGCAAATCTGACAAAACCACGCCGTTGAGGAATTCGCTGATGACATGATAATGAATTCGGGATTCACCCAACACATTGATTTCACTATCGGCTACAAATCCCAACATCTCGATCAGATTATCATTATGAAGTTGGATAGAGGCTTCCCGGCGCGCTCTTTCGTACACCTCCGACGGCAAATCGTCGAACATCGCCTTTATGGCCACAGCCATCCGTACGCCCGTCGCTTCATTCACCCGGAATCCTTTGTATACTTTGCCCATGCCTCCTTCGCCGATCGGTTGGGATTCCATATCGAATTCGTAGTAAAAACCCAGTCTTTTCTCTTCCTCTCCCTGTAGCTTTTTTATCCGCATATTCAGTCAGTTTACATAAAAATAGTCCGGCCCGGCTCGGTGAATCCGCTAGTGTCGGAGGGATCGATGCCGACTGTTCCTTCCGGATAAGAACCCGGCATATGCCCCGCAGGACGTGCCGTATTCTCGTACGGGTTGGCCGGAGGTTGCACTTGCGTTCCGGGGGAATAAGTAGAAGACGGAGTAGAAACGGGAGAGGGCGCCTGCACGGGAATAAATCCTTCCGATACTTTCAAGCCAATTTGTTTGACATCGATCAACAGGAAATATAAATCGTAATGTTCGCCGATGGTAATCACGTCGCCGTTCATACATTCCCGCGGCTCGAACCCAAGGCTTTCCCCATTAATCATCGTACCGCAGGTCGATTGGGAATCGCAGATCGAGGCAATTACTTTTTCCGGGTTTTTCATAATCCGGATCACCAATATCGCATGTTGTTCCGAGACGGTCGCTTCCAGCAAATTTACCTCGCAATCGGGCGACCGGCCGATCGAGTTGGAACCGACATGCAGCGGCCAGTATTCGCCGAACCCCATCCGCGAAACGGAATAAAGAAAGCCGATCACCGGTTTCGAATTCGGCTGTACCCTGCCGCCCGATACATTCGACTGCATCCCGGGCACATATGTTTTATTTCCGGATGAGGCACCGGAAGGACTATACGTCGGGTTGTTTGGCTCGGGAGCCGTATATGCTCGTTCCATGCCAGGGATGACTGTTCTGTTCTGATTCATGGTTCTTTCCTTTTAGTTAAATTAAACAGGCCTACCTTGTGGCATGTAGCCATACTCCTTTCTTTTCGAGTAGGTGTCGTAGCTGGCAGAATGACACAAGAATGCCCCCTATGATTACTTATTGATGTAAAATTAGTATTTAAAAACGGCTATCGTTGGGGGCAGATTCCAGCTTGACGGCCAACAGGGTGTATTTTGCGTCTAAGCGTTGAAAAAAAGATAACAAGCGTTATGATATATTTTTATTAGGTTTTTGTATGTTAAAAACAG
>DBFJSK010000647.1:0-2861 GCA_048403675.1 Tannerellaceae bacterium
TCATGGCATACGCATAATAGAGGGCGGCCAGCCGGTCTTCCCAGGGAACGGTTTCCTTGGGGGTTTTGTCGGCCCGGGCCTCTTCGTCGAGATACATCCGGAAAAAGACCTCGAAATAAGGAGGAAGATGGGGGTTTTTAGGCGGCTTTTCTTCTTCTTTCAATGCTTTGTAGAGGGCGTTGAATTCATCGTAGGTGATGCTTCCCCGTTCGTCCGGATCGCGATCGGGCCATTTGGCGTGGGCCAGCAGGTTCTTATTATCGTATTTCAGATAAAAGAGGTCGATCAGCTTCTTGTCGGACGCCGAAAGCATGCCTTCTATTTCCGTCCGGAATTCGGTAACGGAATAAGCCAACTTGCTGTCGTCGAGTGCGAGATTGGGCAGTCCGGCTATCAGATAATAATATTTGCCCATAATCAGAACAACATTTCAACCAGCCCGGGGCGCAGGAATTCTTTGAAAAATGCGATTAATTCGTCCTCTCCGAAGGTCACTTTGAAGGAGCCGTCGGCCGGAACGACGGTGAAAGCGGTATCTTTGCCGTTCACTTTTTCGATTTTCACGCCTTTTTCGAGCAGTGCTTTGGCGTTGGCGGCAAAGTATTTGCGAAGCGCTTCGGCATCGGCTGTCTGGATGGTAAGGAATTCGTTTTTCGGCCAGGCGGAGACTAATTCCAGGATAACCTTTTGCATAAAAGCCGGATCGGTAGCGGCGGCTTTCACGTTGGCCGATGCGATGCGGCCGGTAACGAGGTTGGTTACTTCGCTTTTCAGCGCTTCTACCGATTGGGTGGCGAATAGTTTCAATTCGGCTTCCGTATTCTTTTTCAGCTCGGCGGCCTGTTTTTCGGCGGCGGCAACGATCCAAGCGGCTTCTTTCTGAGCCTCGTCGAGAATCGTTTGCTTTTGTTGGTTAGCCCCGGCAATGATCCGGGCGGCTTCTTCGTTTCCCTTTTCTACTCCTTCACGGTAGATTTTATCGGTTAGTTCCTGAATTTTTGTATCCATTTCCTATATTGATTTAATTGTATTTTTCTGGTGGTAAACGCCTACAAAGTTATCCTTTTTCACGGACTTGCCTAAAAATATTTGTAAAATCTCTTTAAAAAAACACCCCCTCGAAATTTATTCCTACCTTTGTTCTCAAAACCAAATAAGTATGTTTACGATAAGAAAAGCAAGCTTGGCCGATTGCGGGCTGATCCGCTCGCTGGCTTCCCGCATTTGGGCAAATACGTACGGCTCGATTCTTTCGAAGGAGCAATTGGACTATATGTTTGAGATGATGTATGCCGAAGGAAGCCTCCAAAAGCAAATGACCCACCAGCATCACCAATATTTTATTATTTCCGACGAAGAGGGTGCGGCCGGTTATTTATCGATCGAACCGAAAGAAAACGATGTATACAATTTCCAAAAAATCTATACCCTTCCCCAAAAGCACGGCACGGGTATCGGCCGTTTCCTGATCGAACAAGGGGTGGCGTATCTGAAAAGCATCCACCCGGGCCCCTTCACCGTGGAACTGTATGTAAACCGTTATAATCCCGCCGTGGGTTTTTACAAGCATATGGGGTTGAAAGAAGTGGCTACCCGCGATCATGCTATCGGCAACGGGTATTTCATGAACGATTATGTGATGGCGATGGAAGTGGAAAATTGAGGGCGGACCAGGCAAGGCGCCTTTCCTGACAAAGCGTTCCTGTCCTGCCGTTTTTATGCTGGTAAGATTATCGTTTCTCCCTAACACGCCTTCGCCTTATGCAAAAATACCGTCTATTCGTTCCGATTATGGTTTGGATGCTTTTGGTAACCTCCTGCGGCCAGCGCAAGCAAGGGGCGGAAGGAGATCCGTATGCTCCTTTTAACCGCGACACGATTTATCACGACACCATCCCGCTTGGCGACGGTCTGACTTTGTTTTATGAAACCCGGCCTTCACCGGACAATGCCGCTTTCAAGATCGAAGATAAAAGCGGCCGGAAACGAATGCTGGGAGGTTTTTGCTCGGAATGCTACCTGGCGCAGGTGATCCGGTACGAATACGGTGCGAACGGGGAACTAGCCGGATTATCCCTAGGTTCTTTGCCGGTCGATCCTTCCGACAGTACCTCCCTCGAACGCCTGGCGCCATTCGTTGCCGGCCAAGATACGTTTCTATACGATCGGTATAGCGACGAACCGGAGGTGATCGGGGTAATAGAAAGATATTTTTTTAAGCAAGACGATAAAGGAAGGCTTGTGGGCATTACCGATCCGGTGACGGGCAACCGGTTGATGCCGCCCCCCGCTCATTTTCTGACGTATGAAATCAAGCCGTGTACCAGGTTTTGGGTGAGCGACATATCGGGAGGATATTATCACCTGTTGTTTTACCTGCGCCCGACGGCAGAAGCGAAGGATTCCCTTTGCACAGCAACCTACCTCTGGTATCACCTCTGTACAAGTACGACTGTTTGCGGCAACCAGACAACTACCCTCGTCTACGACCAGGAGGGGAAAATCGCCTCCCGGCGGATTCTTACAGACTTGGGAACCAGGCAAACGTACGAACAAACCGATCCGACGAAAGAGCAAACCCGAAGGATAGAATGGAAGAATCATCGGATTGTATCCGAGGTACTGAGAAGCCGGTGGGGTACGGTTTTGGAAGAGATAACCTACCGGTACGACAAAGAGAATGTGCAACGAAAAACGTTTGCCTATAATTATACTTCCAACGTTTTGGAATTGAAGCAGGATACCGTCATCGGCCGCCGGGATGTAAGGGAGTTGACCCCGGCGAAACAGATGGATACCCGGGAGGAAATCGAGCGTCTTTACGAGTGGTAAGGGGGGGCCGAACCAGAAAACCCCGCTCT
>DBFJSK010000648.1:0-7115 GCA_048403675.1 Tannerellaceae bacterium
TGGCTAAGTATGTGGTGCCGATGTTGGGGTAACCGGCAGCGAAAAGGTAAGCCGGGGAAAAGGATAAATTGGGAAAAAAGCTGAGCCTGGAAAAAGGTAAGTTTGGAAAAAAACTAAGCCGGGGAATAAAGAAGACGCGTTCTTGAAAGGGAAGGCGTCTTTTTGTTTGCGGAAGGGGCGTAGAAAGGGGGGGAGCGGCGTGTACCGGCCGGAAAGCGAGGGAAAACAAGGGAAAACAAGGTGTTTCCTTCAAATTAACACCTCTATGGGTTTCCTAAGAATAATACAGAAGCCTTTTCGGAATTTATTTCCTATCTTTGCTCCCTTAAAAGTACAGACAGGCTGTACGGGGAATGAAGCGCATCGCAGGCCGGGATAAACTCGGTTTATACGCGTTGGGCCTGCTCCTACGCAAACAAGTTGTTTCTTTGGCCTGACCGAAGCGGGTTTGCCGCTGCTCCGGGTTCGGCCCTGGCTTGCTTTTGAATTGAAAATGAAGGGGAAATACATACATACCCCTTGCTAATAACAAACAAAAAGATGGCATCGAAAATTACAAAAGGCATCATTATTTCTTTCTGGGTCGTGTACGCTGCGGCTTTAGGCGCAGTCGCCTTGATATTTATGGCGATCGCCAATGGCTCTATCGGCTATATGCCCCCTGTCGAACAACTCGAAAATCCGATCGATAAATATGCTTCCCAAATTATTTCCAGCGACGGAAAAACATTGGGCAGCTATGCACATAGCCAGGACAACCGCATTTACGTGAACTACGACGATCTCTCGCCTTATTTGGTAAAAGCCCTGATCGCGACCGAAGACATCCGTTTTGCCGAGCATAGCGGGATCGACGCCCAAGGGCTTTTTCGCGCCATCGTCAAACGCGGCATCCTGATGCAGAAAAGCGGCGGCGGGGGTAGTACCATAACCCAGCAATTGGCCAAGCAACTCTTCTCGCCCAGCGCCGACAATATGATGGAACGTCTGTTCCAAAAACCGATCGAGTGGGTAATTGCCGTGCAGTTGGAACGCAACTATACGAAAGAAGAAATCATCAACATGTACCTCAATAAGTTCGACTTCCTTTACAACGCCGTGGGCATCCAGTCGGCCGCCCGCGTGTATTTCGGAAAAACGCCCAAAACGTTGACGATCGAAGAAGCCGCCACCCTGGTGGGCATGTGTAAAAACCCCTCGTATTTCAATCCGGTCCGGAAAAACGAACGCACCCGCGGACGACGCAATACCGTACTCGAACAAATGCAGAAAGCCGGCTACCTCAGCCGCACGGAATGCGATTCGCTGAAGGCCCTGCCCTTAAAAGTTCATTTCACCCGAATGGATCATAAGGACGGCCCGGCTCCCTATTTCCGCGAGTACCTGCGTCTGACCCTGACGGCTAAAAAACCGGTACGCGGCGATTATGCCTCCTGGCAATCGCAGAAATTCTCGGAAGACTCCCTCGCCTGGGCCACCAACCCCTTGTACGGCTGGTGCAACAAAAATAAAAAGGCCGACGGCGAATTCTACAATATCTATACCGACGGGTTGAAGATCTACACCACCATCGATTCCCGAATGCAAAAATATGCCGAAGATGCCGTGCGCCAGCATATCGGCGAAGAATTGCAACCTGCTTTTTTCCGGGAGAAGAAGGGCCGGAGCTACGCCCCGTTCTCGCGCGACGTCACGACCGGACAAGTGGATACCATGCTGATGCGGGCCATGCACCAGACCGACCGCTACCGGGCGATGAAACGCAGCGGCATGAAAGAAGAAGAAATGCGCAAGGAGTTTCAGAAACCGATCGAGATGCGCGTATTCAGTTGGAACGGCCCGCTCGATACGATCATGTCTCCCTGGGACTCTATCCGGTATCATAAGAGTTTCTTGCGTTCCGCCTTTATGTCGATGGATCCGCGTACGGGGCATGTAAAAGCCTATGTGGGCGGTATCGATTACAACGATTTCCAATACGATATGATTAACGGAGGACGCCGGCAGGTAGGATCTACCATCAAACCCTTCCTTTACTCGCTGGCCATGATCGAAGGAATCAGTCCTTGCGATGAGATGTTGCATGTACAACAACAATTAATGGATGAAAACGGCCGGCTTTGGATACCGCGCAATGCCAGCGCCAAGCGGATCGGCGAAATGGTGACCATTCAGTGGGGATTGCAGAATTCCGACAACTGGGTAACGGCCTACCTGATGAGCCAGCTTTCGCCCTATACCTTCGTCAGGCTGCTGCACTCCTTCGGATTGAAAAATTATATCGATCCGGTGATTTCGGTTTGCCTGGGTACGCCCGACGTATCGGTGGGCGAGATGGTGGGAGCCTACACGGTTTTTGCCAATAAAGGCATTCGGGTGGAACCGTTGTATGTAACGCGGATTGAAGATGCGTATGGCAATACGATTGCGAATTTTACTCCCCAGATGAGCGAAGTGCTTACCGAAGAGGCTTCGTATAAAATGCTCCATATGTTGCGTAGCGTGGTGGATGGCGGAACCGGTAGCCGGGTGCGTTTCCGGTACGGTATCAAAGCGCCGATGGGCGGAAAGACCGGTACGACGCAAAATAATTCCGACGGCTGGTTTATGGGCTTTACCCCCAGTCTGGTATCGGGCTGTTGGGTAGGCGGCGAAGATCGTTCCATCCATTTCGACCGTTTGGCCGAAGGGCAGGGGGCCAGTATGGCGCTTCCAGTGTACGGGCTGTTCATGCAGAAAGTCTATGCCGACAAAACCCTGGGCTATTCGGAAGAGGAAAATTTCGAAGTCCCTGAACAATATGCAAATCCGTGCCGGGAAACGTCGGAAGAGGAACGCAGCCATACCACTCCGGATGTGGGAGGCATCGACAAGATGTTCGAATAATAGGGCGTAGTGCGAGCGATGTACCGACAGGGCCGCTTCGTTTGCACACACAGCGAATAGCATCCGGCCGATCGAAATAATAGGCCAGCGGGCGAACCAACCGGTTCGCCCTTTTGTTTTTCAAAATAGTTTGTTAGTTTTGTAACAATCGCCTTTTGCGAAACATCATTTCTTAATAAAAACCTGCATGAAGCGCGAAGCAATGGTATCCCGACTGGCCGGAGGGGAAAATAAATTCGATTTTGTGGTGATCGGCGGGGGCGCTACCGGGCTAGGCGTGGCGCTCGATGCGGCCACGCGTGGGTTTAGTGTGGCCCTGTTCGAACAGTGGGACTTCACGAAAGGCACATCCAGCCGGAGCACGAAACTGGTGCATGGCGGGGTGCGCTACCTGGCGCAGGGAGATATCGGGCTGGTCTTGGAAGCCCTTCGGGAACGCGGCCTGTTGCGTCGCAATGCGCCTCACCTGGTGAAAGACCAACGCTTCCTGATACCTTGTTACCAATGGTGGGAAGCACCCTTTTATACCCTCGGATTAATTTTGTACGATCTGATGTCGGGCCCGCTGAGCTTCGGCCCTTCACGCTATCTGAGCGCCCAGAGGGCACATCACCTTGTGCCCGGCCTGGCTTTGGGGCGGCTTTCGGGCGGTGTGGTGTATCATGACGGGCAGTTCGACGATTCGCGCCTGGCCATGAATTTGCTCCGTAGCGCTGCCGATGCGGGAGCCTTGGTGCTTAATTACATGCAAGTGGTTTCGCTTTGTAAAACCGAAGGGAAAGTGACGGGGGTGAAAGTCTGCGACGGCTTGAGTGGCAACCAGTATACGATACAGGCCCGGGTGGTGGTGAATGCCACGGGGGTGTTTGCCGATCGAATCCTGCAAATGGATCAGCCCGGTCAGCCTCCGACGGTGCGCCCCAGCCAGGGCGTTCATCTGGTGCTCGACGCTTCTTTTCTGTCGGGCGATTGCGCCGTGATGATTCCCAAAACTTCCGACGGGCGCGTGCTCTTTGCCGTACCCTGGCATGGCAAAGTGGTGGTGGGAACGACCGATACGCTGCGCGACAAACCCGAGGTCGAACCGGTGGCTTTAGAAGAAGAAATCGATTTTATTTTAGATACGGCCGGCCGTTACCTGACGCGGCCTCCTGAGCGGCGGGATGTGTTGTCGGTGTTTGCCGGCCTGCGCCCGTTGGCGGCTCCCCGCACCGGGGAGAAGAGCACCAAGGAGATTTCCCGCAGCCATAAGCTCTTTGCCGAACCGTCGGGGTTGTTGCAAATTATCGGGGGTAAATGGACTACGTACCGGAAAATGGCCGAAGATACGGTCAACCTGGCCCTTTCGTTGGCCCGATTGCCGGCTCGTCCCTGCGCTACGAGGCGCTTTTTGCTGCATGGGGCGAAACCGGATCCGGATTTTTCAGATCCCTTGTATGTATACGGAACCGATGCGCCGGAAATCCGGGCGTTCACGGCTTCTTCGGCCGGGATGAGCGAACGGTTGCATCCCGGTTATCCGCATACGGTGGGGGAGGTGGTGTGGATTATTCGCAACGAAATGCCTTGCCGGGTAGAGGATATTTTGGGCCGGCGGTTGCGAATGCTTTTTCTGGATGTGCGGGCGGCCTTGGAAATGGCGCCCCGGGTGGCGGCGTTGCTGGCTGCCGAGCAGGGGAAAAGTGAGGAGTGGGCGGCTACCGAAGTAGCGGCTTTCCGCCGTTTGGCGGCGCATTATTTACCCGCAGGTGTGGATAGTGTTGCATCGGATAAGACATAATTTGGATAATGGATAAGAAGGAGGATAAGCATGGAGTTGAAAAATAAATATGTATTGGCTATCGATCAGGGCACGACGACGTCTCGCGCGATTTTATTTAATCACCAGGGAAGGGTGATTACTTCCGCCCAGAAGGCTTTTCAGCAGTATTTTCCGAAGCCGGGATGGGTGGAACATGATCCGAATGAGATCTGGTATTCCCAATCGTCGGTAATCAAAGAAGCGATGGCGAAAGCCGACGTTACGGAGAGCCATATTGCCTGTATCGGGATGGCCAACCAACGGGAAACGACGGTGGTCTGGGATCGGGATACCGGTTTCCCGGTTTATAATGCGATTGTTTGGCAAGACCGGCGTACAGCCGATTTTTGCGAAGAATTGAAAGCGAAAGGGTATGCCGACCGGATTCAACAGCAAACGGGCTTGGTGCTGGACGCTTATTTTTCCGCCACGAAGGTGAAGTGGATACTGGATCATGTGAAGGGCGTCCGCCAGCGGGCCGAACGGGGAGAGCTTTGTTTCGGCACCGTGGATGCGTGGCTGATGTGGAAGTTGACGCGGGGAGAAAAGTTTATCACCGATATAACGAATGCGTCGCGTACGATGCTTTTTAATATTCATACGCAGCAGTGGGATAAGGAATTGTTGGAGTTGTTTACGATTCCGCCTTCGATGTTGCCCCAGGTGGTGGGGTGCAGCGAGGTGTATTGCGAAACGTCAACCCCGATCTTCAAAAAAGGGATTCCTGTTTCGGGCATGGCGGGCGATCAGCAGGCGGCTTTATTCGGACAGCTTTGCCTGGAGCCGGGCATGTTGAAAACGACCTATGGAACCGGCTGTTTTATGATTGTGAATACGGGGGCCAAACCGGTGCTTTCCCGGAATAATTTGCTTACTACGATTGCTTGGAAATTAGGGAATGAAGTGACGTATGCGCTGGAGGGCAGCGTGTTTGTGGGCGGAGCGGTGGTGCAATGGCTGCGAGACGGCATCGGGCTGATTCCGAATGCTTCGATTACCGAACAGATGGCGCAGTCGGTACCCGATAATGGCGGGGTGTATTTCGTACCGGCCCTGACGGGGTTGGGAGCGCCTTATTGGGATCAGTATGCCCGGGGGACGATTATCGGCATTACCCGCGGTACCACGGCGGCGCATCTGACGCGGGCTGCGTTGGAGGGAATCGGCTATCAGGTGAATGATGTGTTGACGGCGATGGAGAATGATATTAATGAAAAGCCGAAAGAAATCCGGGTGGATGGCGGTGCGATCTCGAATAATTTCCTGATGCAATTTCAGGCGGATATCAGCCGGTGTCCGGTGGTGCGTCCGCAGGTGCTCGAAACGACGGCGGTCGGGGCGGCCTACCTGGCTGGCTTGGCGGTGGGGTATTGGAAAGATGTGGAGGAACTGAAAGGACAGTGGTCTTTGGATAAGCTGTTTACCGCCCGGTTGAATAAGGAGGAAGCGGCTCGTCAACTGGCCGAATGGCATAAGGCGGTGGGCCGGTCGGAACATTGGGCGGAGAATTAAGTGAAGTGAGGTGCTAATTAAGTAAGGTAAGGTTATGTCTCCCTTTGTAGCTGAGTTTGCAGGTACGTTATTGTTGCTCCTTATGGGGGGCGGCATTGTGGCGAATGTGGTTTTGTCGGCCACGAAAGGTCACGGCGCCGGTTGGCTGGCGATTACCACGGCTTGGGCCTTAGGCGTTTTTGTGGGGGTGGTGGTGGCCGGCCCGTATAGCGGCGCGCATCTGAATCCGGCCGTATCGGTAGGCTTGGCCATCGGTGGAACATTTCCCTGGCGGGAAGTGCCTCTCTATATCACGGCGCAGTTTTTGGGAGCGGCAGCGGGCGCTTTCCTGGTCTGGGTGGTGTATCGCGATCATTTCGATGCGACCAAAGAGGCTTCGGCCAAACTGGCGGTATTCTGTACTTCTCCGGCTATTTATCATCCCGCATTGAATTTTTTCCAGGAAGCGGTAGGCACCTTCGCCTTGATGTTCGTCGTCTTTTACATCACCGACGGGGAATTGACCTATGATACGAACAGCACGTTGCCGATCGGATTAGGCTCCGTGGGGGCTATCCCGGTTGCCTTTACGGTGTGGGTAATCGGTCTTTCGCTGGGCGGCCCTACCGGCTATGCCATTAACCCGGCTCGCGACTTGGCCCCCCGCCTGATGCACGCCTTGTTACCCATCCGCGGCAAAGGCAGCAGCGAGTGGTACTATGCCTGGATTCCCGTATCCGGCCCCTTGGCAGGCTCGGCCTTAGCCGCTTGCCTGTACGCTTTTTTAAAATGAAATGAGAAAACGGCTTCCTGCCTGACAGGAAAAGATGGAATCAATCGTCACCGATTACCTCTTATTATTCCCCTCTTTCCACCCGGCGCCAAAGAGAACATTCTCTTAATCGGCCAGCAAATTGCGAATCACCCGAATCACTTC
>DBFJSK010000649.1:0-3059 GCA_048403675.1 Tannerellaceae bacterium
GATATTTTATATGAAGAAACGGAAAGTTTGTTCAAACGTTCGGTTGCTTCGAAAGAAATTTGTGAGCTTCGGAATATGATTAATGTGGGTTATTTGATTATGCGTCAGGCTATCGAACGCAAAGAGAGCCGCGGCTTGCATTATACGCTCGATTATCCGCCGGTAAAGAAGGAGAAAGCATAAACCCGGAAAGAAATAAAAAAAGAGGGTATCCGTCGCGGGCGCCCTCTTTTTTCATAAATCAGTCAATCAAATCACTATTTAAGATAATTTTTCGGTAGGGTTAAAAGGAACAGTCGTTTTATTACATTTCGTCGTAACGTAAGGAATCTTTTTATAAATCTGTTTTAATTGAAACAAGGGGTAAAGGCGAAATGTTGGGAAGAATAGCTTAAGTTTTGTTAATGGCTTAAAAAAGAAAAAAGGAAACAGGTTTTTACACCTGCTCCCTTTTATACTGAACTTTAATCAAATAGATACGTTTAATAGTTCTGCTTCATCGGTTCGAAATAAGCTTGTGCATGTTCGCAAGCCGGACATTTCTGAGGCGCTTTCTTGCCTTCGAAAACAAACCCGCAGTTGCGGCACTGCCAAAGAATCGCTTCGTCTTTTTCGAATACCTGGCCGGCTTCCATATTGGCCAATAATTTACGATAGCGTTTTTCGTGCTGCGCTTCTACCGTAGCGATCATTTTGAAGGCGACGGCAATTTGTTTGAATCCTTCTTCTTCGGCAATCCGCGCAAATTCGGGATATAATTCGGCCCACTCTTCATTTTCGCCGGCAGCGGCAGCCGCCAGATTTTCCATCGTCGTACCGATTACGCCGGCGGGATAAGAAGCGGTGATTTCCACCATGCCTCCCTCCAGGAATTTAAAGAAACGTTCGGCATGTTCTTTTTCCTGTTCGGCGGTTTCGGCAAAAACGCCGGCAATTTGTTCGTAACCTTCTTTTTTAGCTTTGCTTGCAAAAAATACATAACGGCTTCTGGCCTGCGATTCCCCAGCAAACGATTTCAACAGATTCTGTTCGGTACGTGTACCTTTAATACTTTTTTCCATATTGCTAATTTATATAAGATAGATTTGTCTTGTTGTCCCCTTGTTTTTCTATGGCCAAAAGTACTTATTTGTCTTCAATAACGAGGTATCCGGGCCTAAAAATAATATCTATTTTTCAATAAATAATATCTATTGCTCCCCGGCTTTTTCTTTTACGTCCGGAGGCTTTATAGAATGTTGACAATTATTCATAACTTTGCAGTCCTTTTATTACCAATGAACGAAAAAATGAAAAACAGGTTTGATTTTCAGCCCGCTTTGTTAACTGCGCTGAAACATTACTCGAAAGAAAAATTCATGGCCGACCTGATGGCGGGTATCATTGTAGGTATCGTAGCCTTGCCGCTTGCCATTGCCTTCGGTATCGCTTCGGGCGTCAGTCCGGAAAAAGGATTGATTACGGCGATCATCGGAGGATTCATCGTTTCTCTGCTGGGGGGAAGCAATGTGCAGATCGGCGGCCCGACCGGTGCTTTTATTGTCATTGTATACGGTATCATTCAGGAATTCGGGGTGGAAGGACTGGCTATCGCTACCGTAATTGCCGGGTTGATGCTGGTATTGATGGGGGCTTTAAAACTGGGTACCGTCATCAAATTCATCCCTTATCCGATCGTGGTGGGTTTCACCAGCGGAATCGCCCTGACCATTTTCACTACCCAGATGAAAGATTTGTTCGGACTGACGATGGACAAGGTACCGGCCGACTTTATTTCCAAATGGATTGCCTACGCCGGCGCTTTTCATACCTTACAGTTCTGGTCGCTGGCCATCGGGGTGGGAAGTATTTTACTGATCGTGTTTACGCCCAAGATGCGGATGAAAATACCCGGGTCGCTGGTCGCTATTATCGTGATGACGATCCTCGTTTATTTCCTTCGGAACCATTTCGGCGTGACGGGTATCGAAACCATCGGCGACCGCTTCACTATCCAGGCTTCCCTGCCGCAGCCTGCTCCCCTTTCCTTCTCCATGGAAACGATCGACCGGCTGTTGCCGGCGGCTTTTACGATCGCCATGCTGGGAGCGATTGAATCCTTGCTTTCCGCCACCGTGGTAGACGGTATGACAGGCGACCAACATAATTCGAATACCGAACTGATGGCGCAGGGGGCCGCTAACATCGTGGTTCCTCTTTTCGGCGGTATTCCCGTCACGGGAGCGATTGCCCGGACGATGACGAACATCAATAACGGTGGCAAAACTCCCGTAGCCGGATTAATCCATTCGGTGGTTCTACTGCTGATTCTATTATTCCTGGGCCCGCTTACCCGGCATATTCCGATGGCTTGTCTGGCTGGGGTATTAATTATCGTTTCGTACAATATGAGCGAATGGCGAACCTTCTGCTCACTGATGAAAAATCCGAAAAGCGATGTCTCGGTATTGTTGGTTACTTTCTTTCTGACGGTTATTTTCGATTTGACGATCGCTATCGAAATCGGTTTGTTGATCGCTATGGTGCTTTTTATGCGGCGGGTAGCGGAAACGACGAAAGTGTCGGTCAGC
Organism: Tannerellaceae bacterium; assembly: GCA_048403675.1. Classification (GTDB taxonomy): domain Bacteria; phylum Bacteroidota; class Bacteroidia; order Bacteroidales; family Tannerellaceae; genus Parabacteroides. The sequence continues at coordinate 2,571 of DBFJSK010000649.1, forward strand.
ACGCACCGCATCGATTTATCGGAAGGTACCGAGATGACGCATGAGAAAGAGGTGCTTTCCTTGCCCAAGGGAGTGGAAGTATACGAAATAGACGGACCCTTCTTTTTCGGTGTAGCCAATAAATTCGACGGGGTGATGAAGGCGATGGGCGACAAACCTAAAGTGCGGATTATCCGGATGCGCAAGGTGCCTTTTATGGATTCCACCGGTTTGCACAATTTGGAAAGTTTGTACCGGCTCTCGTCGGCCGAACATATCCGGCTGATTTTGTCGGGGGTGAACGAAAATGTACGCCGGCTCCTGGTAAAATCCGGATTCGAACAAAAAATCGGCTCGGACAATATTTGCAGCCATATCAGTGAGGCGCTTGAAAAAGCGACTGCCGTGGTTAATTCTTAACTCATTGCCGGGCGGGGGTATCTTTCCGAGATCCGCCAGCCCGGCTTCATCTATTATCAATATAGATCTTTTTCCTACCTAAATTTCCGG
>DBFJSK010000650.1:0-5945 GCA_048403675.1 Tannerellaceae bacterium
AAAAAAAAGAATCCCGACCAAGTGCCTGGCCGGAACTCCTCCTTATCCTTTTTAAGACGTGGCAAAGTTACGTCTTCTTTTTCAGACGCGCAAATCTGCCGATAGTGCTTTACAACATATAAATCTGCGGGTTATCTTTTTCGCCGTTTTCGGCATGCTAGCCGTTTTCGCCGTCAGAGTACCGATTGGAGATCGGCTTCCAGGTGTTCCACATCGTCTATGCGTTTAACCAAAGTGCCTTTCCGGTCGAGAATGAACAGGGCCGGCAGTTGTTTTACATTATATAAGCCGGCTATTTCGGAATATACCGATTGCGGGTCGCGTACGCACACCCAGGGCAGGTTCGAGGCGGCATTGCGCCAGAGGTGGTAATCGGCATCGAGCGAGATCTGGTAGATCTCAAGGCCTTTGGCGTTGTATTTGGTATAGAGTTCGCCCAAGTCCATATTCAAAGCGGGCGACCATTCGGTTTGATAGGCCGTGAAATTAATCAGGGTGACCTTGCCGGGCGATACTTCCGAGAGTTTGGCTACTTCGCCGTGTACATCGGGCAGGGCAATATCCACATAGCTGATTTCGTTTGTCTTCACGCTATCGAGTACCACGGGGCGTTGGGCGCGGATCACTTTTATCGATTGGAGCGCCAGGTTGTACAGGTGTTTCGAACGGGGGCTTTCCGGATAGAAATGGTCGAAGCTGGTGGCTACGGCGCCGTACGCTTTCGAATCTTGCGCGTCGTACAGATCGAAGAAGAGCAGGCCGTCGATTTGCTGAAACAAGGCGAAATAGGCGGCTGTGGACATGGGTGCGGTGAAGATGTAGCCGCGGGCTACTTCTTTGTAAGCGTCGGCTATTTCGAGTACCTTACGGGCATAGGTCGTATCGGCCAGTTGCTTGTTTTCGTATTCTTTACGCAATTTGTTGATGGCTTGGTTGGCGTCGAGCTGGGCCAGGGTAATATTTTTGATGGCTTTGCTGTTTTCCGAACCTTCTACCGTATACGAGGTGGCGAAGGTGCCGGCATCGGCTACGAACGAAACGGTTTCGGTGGAGTCGATGGCGAAGTTAATCAACTGGTTGTTCAACCGGAGCCGGTAAAAATCGGGGTAGGCGGGCCGGGCATGGTTGAATTTGAATTTGCCGGCGGCGGTCAGGCGGATGGAGTCGAGCAATTCTACCGTCGAAACGCCTACGTTTTCGAGGTACATGACTTGTCCGTCGGCGCCTGAAACGACGCCTTTTACAGTGAAATGGGAGGCATTTTGACAACCGGTCAAGAGGAGAAGCAGCGCGAGTGCTGCCACTTGTAATCTTATAGCTATTTTTTTCATATATACGATTCGTCCGTTTGAATTCTGTTTGCAAATATACATTATTTTACAGTTGTGGCACCATGATCGGGTAATTCTTGCTCGGTTTTTCGAAAAAAAGTAATTTACGAAAGTTTTTTATTTTCATTTTCATGCGATTACAGGTAAACTTTCACTACATTTGCACCAATTTTTACAGATTGAAAAATAAGAAAAAGATTATGCTTAATCCAATTAACAAGACGATCGAGTTGGGTGATGGAAGAACCATTACCATCGAGACCGGGAAATTGGCCAAACAAGCGGACGGTTCGGTTACCGTGCGCATGAATAATACGGTGCTTTTGGCTACCGTTTGTGCGGCAAAAGATGCAAATCCCGGCGTTGATTTCATGCCGTTGCAAGTAGAATACAAGGAAAAGTTCTCCGCATTCGGCCGTTTCCCCGGAGGTTTTACGAAAAGAGAAGGGAAGGCATCCGACTATGAAGTCCTGACCTCGCGCCTGGTCGACCGCGCCCTGCGTCCGCTTTTCCCCGACAATTACCACGCTGAAGTATACGTTAACATCATATTATTCTCGGCCGACGGCGAAGATATGCCCGACGCGCTGGCCGGTCTGGCTGCTTCGGCTGCCCTGGCTGTTTCGGATATTCCGTTCAACGGGCCGATTTCGGAAGTGCGCGTAGCCCGCGTGGACGGACGGTTTATCGTCAACCCCACTTTCTCGGAATTGGAAAAGGCCGATATCGATATTATGGTAGGCGCTACGCTCGACAACATCATGATGGTGGAAGGCGAGATGAACGAAGTGCAGGAAGCCGAAATGCTGGAGGCCATCAAAGTGGCGCACGAAGCGATCAAGGCGCAGTGCCAGGCTCAGTTGGAACTGGCGGAAGCGGTAGGCAAAACGGTTAAGCGCGAATATTGCCACGAGGTGAACGACGAGGAACTGAGGAAAGATGTACACGATAAATGTTTCGCCAAGGCGTATGCTGTCGCTACTTCGGGTACCGGCAAGCAGGAGCGTACGGAAGCGTTCGAAAAGATCGTGGAAGAATACAAGGCGCAGTTCGGCGAAGAAGAACTGACGGATGAAAAGGCGGAAATGATTGCCCGCTATTATCACGATGTGGAAAAAGAGGCGATGCGCCGGGCTATCCTCGACGAAGGTAAGCGTCTGGACGGCCGCAAGACGACGGAAATCCGCCCGATCTGGATCGAAACGGATTGCCTGCCGGGCCCGCACGGATCGGCTGTCTTCACACGGGGGGAAACGCAATCGCTCTCGACGGTTACGCTCGGTACGAAGTCCGACGAGAAGATGATCGACGATGTATTGAATCATGGCAAGGAACGTTTCTTGCTGCATTATAATTTCCCTCCTTTCTCGACAGGCGAAGCGAAGGCTTCCCGCGGGGTAGGACGCCGTGAAATCGGTCATGGTAATTTGGCGCACCGGGCGCTCAAACGGATGATTCCGGACGAATATCCGTATGTAGTGCGCGTGATTTCGGATATTCTGGAATCGAACGGGTCGTCGTCGATGGCTACGGTTTGTGCCGGTACGTTGGCGCTTCGCGATGCGGGTGTGCCGATGAAGAAGCCGGTTTCGGGTATCGCTATGGGGCTGATTTCCGAAAATAAGGGTACGAATTATGCGATCCTTTCGGATATTCTGGGCGATGAAGATCACCTGGGGGATATGGACTTTAAGGTGACGGGTACGAAAGACGGTATCACGGCTACGCAGATGGATATCAAGGTAGACGGTTTGTCGTACGAAATTCTGGAAAATGCTTTGGCGCAGGCGCGCGAAGGACGTATGTATATTCTGGGTAAGATTCTGGAAGCGCAACCGGAAGCTCGCGAGGATCTGAAACCGCATGCTCCGCGTATCGAAACGATGACGATCGGGAAAGAATTTATCGGTGCCGTTATCGGCCCGGGCGGAAAGATTATCCAGGGTATTCAGGAGAAGACGGGCGCTATCATCACGATCGAGGAGATCGACGGGGTGGGCCGGATTGAAATTTCGGGTACCAACAAGGGGACGATCGATGCGGCTATCAAAGCGATCAAGAGTATCGTGGCTGTGCCGGAAATCGGCGAAGTGTACGAAGGTAAGATTTCATCGATCATGCCGTACGGCGCTTTCGTGGAATTTATGCCGGGAAAGGACGGTTTGTTGCATATCTCCGAAATCGACTGGAAACGGTTGGAAACGGTGGAACAGGCCGGCTTGAAAGAAGGCGATACGATCAGCGTGAAGCTGGTGGATATTGATTCGAAGACGGGTAAATTCAAATTGTCGCGCCGGGTATTGCTACCCAAACCGGAAGGCTACGAAGAACGTGCACCGCGCACCGACAGAGGCCCGCGTAGCGGCGGCAACGGTAACGGCGGTGGTAACCGCGGCCCGCGCAGAGAACGCCAGGACTAAGCACCAAGCGGAAATAAGTAGGGAAGAGAATGGCCCCTCTGCGCAGGTGTTTCATTTTACTTCTTATTACTTTATAAAAAAAGCGTCGTCACCCTTTCGGGGAACGGCGCTTTTTTTATGTATAAATATTTGTCTTGGCCTTCTGCTAACGGGAAGTCTTCTGCTAACGGCGAATCTTTGCAATGACGAATCTTTGAGATGACGAACTTTTTCGGCAGGCAATCTTTTTCGGCAGGCAATCTTTTCCACAGAAACGCTGAATAAGGCCCGTTTTTCCGAGAAAGGAACGATACACAAAACCTGAACCTTAGCATTTCAAAAAGGTGCTTTCTTCTCCACCTCCACCCTTTCACCGGTCACCGGGTGGGTAAATTCAAGGTATTCGGCATGCAAGTAAAGCCGGTCGGCTTTTTTCCCATACAATTCGTCTCCGGCTATGGGGCAATCCAGCCCCAAGCGATGGGCGGCGTGTACGCGGAGTTGGTGCGTACGGCCGGTCAGCGGGTATAAAGCAACCCGCGTACGGGCGCCGGCGTAGGCCAGCACCTGGTAAGTCGTCAGAGCCGGTTTTCCCGCCACGGGATCGACCCGTTGGCGCGGACGGTCGAGCGGGTCGGGGGCGAGGGGCAAATCAATCATTCCTTCCGGCACCCGAACGTCCCCGTCAAGCAGCGCGATATAACGCTTACGGATGGTGCGATTCTTGAATTGGGCTTGCAGATGTTGGTGAACGGCTTTGGTCTTAGCAGCCAGCAGCACGCCGGAAGTGGCCATATCCAACCGGTGCACCAACAAGGGGCCCGTAGCGTCCGGATAGCGCGCCCGTAACCGGTCGTATAGCGAGCCGGCCACCGCTTTGCCTGGTACGGCCGCCATGCCGGCCGGCTTATGCACAACGACTAGCCATTCATCTTCCCACAAGATGTCGAGAGGTACTTCGGCTACGGCAGTTTGCAAAAGAGGATTGGGCGCCACCTCCAATCCGACCAGCATATGGGCTAATATAGGGCCGCATTTGCCTTTACAGGCCGGATAATACTGGCCGTGGCGGCGAATTTCGGTTTTCGGCGATTCGCCCCACCAAAATTCAGCCATTGCCAGCGGTTTCCATCCTTGCAGATAGGCATATTGCAAGAGTTTGGGAGCGGCGCATTCTCCGCCGCCGGCCGGTGGCGTTTTTTGAACGGTTTGGTCGAAAATAGCGCACAGATCTTTGGTTTCGCCGCGAGCGTTCAGGAATTTAAATTGGCTGAAAAGCTGTTGTTGCAGGGCGGCGGAACGCATTTTCCGTTCCGTTTTTAAGCGTTCTATGGCTGCCTTATAAGTATCTATCCGGGTTTGCAAAGCATCCAACCGCTCTTTCCATCTTCGCTCCAACCGTTTATATTCGGCTTTCTGGAATTGGCTTTCCCGGATAAGGAGGGCTTCATTCGGTTCATTGGGGTGGGATTTAGTAGAGTTTGGTTTATCGGGGGTTACTTCATTCCCGGCTGGTTTATTGACGATTGATTCCTCTATGCGGATTTGATTTTTCCGCCAGGCGTCGCGTTTTGCTTTTTCTTCTTTCAGGGTTTTTCTGGCTTCCGCTAGTTCGCGGGCAGATTCGGCTTCGAGTTCTTCCCGGTTCCGGCAAAGGGACAAAAAGTCCGGATCGGAGGTAAGGGCGACTATCCGGTGAGTAAGGAGAGAGATTTGGTCTTCTTCTTTTTTGAAAAATCCATCCGGTTGTTGCAGATCGTATACCGGGGGCACAAAAAAAGCGTGCTGATTACGGCCGGCCAGGATACCGGAAAAGGCGGCCAGGTACCCGATTTCGCCTTTGCCGGTTTGCACAATCAGAACGCCGAACATTTTTCCTTGCTGCAACTCAGCTTGCCAGGTCGTTTGTTTTCGAAGATAGGTTTGTACTTCTTCGGCGGCGGCGAGGCAGAGCGGATGCGGGGTATAATGGAAGGGATAGGTAAATTTTTCAGGCAAAGGGAAAGCGGACAATGTTTTTTGAAAAGCGTGAAATTTCGATTCTTCCATATCTATTTTTCTTTTTTTCCTCCGATTCATTTCCTGTCGGATTTTTAATACGGCGGGGGCGATCCGGGCGTCGCGGCAAACCCGTCGGGCTGGAACGAGGTGCGATCTATCTTCGCCTTTTATGGCAAAGATAGTGCAAACCTAGCGCAGAAGCAAACTCTGTTTG
>DBFJSK010000651.1:0-10481 GCA_048403675.1 Tannerellaceae bacterium
CTTAACAGCTTTAAAAAAATTGAAGCAGCTTAGATATATAAATTTAAGCTCAAATAAAGTGACTGACATCTCGGCGTTAGCCGAATTAACACAGATACAAGAGCTTAATCTTAGCCACAATAATATCATCGATTTATCTCCTTTACAGAAATTAAGTCAACTCAAAAAGCTTTATTTATATCAGAATCCGAACCTTTCCCTCTCCACTTTAGGGGAATTGAAACAGTTAACCGTATTGAATCTAAGTCATTGCCACATAAATAGGTTATCTCCCTTATCTCTCCATCCAAAACTCGAAATACTGGATCTAGCAGAAAATAACATAGAGGATTTAAGTCCTTTAGCTTCTTTATCCCAACTCACATCCTTGAAAATCCCGCGAAATCATATCACAAATACAGCTCCTCTTCAACAGCTTACAAAGCTAGTTGATTTAGACCTCAGTGAGAATCCCATCGATACGATTTCCTTTGTAAAAAAACTGCCTCAGCTTAAGGAGTTAAGCATAACAAGCTGCGGTTTAAACGACCTCCGACCTGTAAAATATGCGACACAATTATGTTTCCTGAATATCAATAATAATCGAATATCCGACCTATCACCTTTGCAAAACTGCCCTGATTTATTTAATCTCAGAGCCTCGCAAAATGCGATTACGGATATATCCCCCTTGGCCAACCTACCCAAAATAAATTTCCTCGGATTGAATAACAACCATATAAACAATATCGCCCCGCTGGCTGGCTTAAAGCAGCTTGTTAGCTTAGACCTCGAAAACAACCAACTTAACGAACTGCCCGATTGGATAACGAAATTCAAAATCGTATGGAACGGGAAGAACAATGGGTTTCATTTTCGGGACGTCGTCTACTTAACCGGCAATCCCCTCTCCGACCCTCCCGCAGAAATCGTCAAACAAGGCACGGAAGCCGTCCGGCGCTACTTCGACCGGAAGAAAAAGGAAAATTTCAGCGCCATCCATGAAGCCAAACTCATCCTGGTGGGCGACGGAGCAGCCGGCAAAACCTCTTTGCAAAAACGCCTGGCCGATCCGACAGCTTCCCTGCCTGAAGAAGATACGCGCACGCGAGGCATCCAAATCTGCAACTGGGAATTCAAACCCAATTATATCGCCCATATCTGGGACTTCGGCGGCCAAGACGTGTACTACCCCGTACACCGGTTTTTCCTGACGGAAAATGCCGTTTTCGTCTTGCTGGCCTCCACCCGCAACGAACAACATAACTTCGATTACTGGATTCCCACCCTCTACCAGTTCGGAGGGTACAGCCCGATTATTATCGGTCAGACCTGCCATGACGGTAACCGCGTAGCCTGGAACGACCTGGGAAGTTATGCCGGCGACCCCCGGTTCAACATTATCCGGGCTACCAAAGACCTCCTCTATTACGAATTGAACCTACCCAGCCGCAACAAAGGATTGGCCGATATCAAAAAAGAGATCGTCCACCAATTAGGAAAGCTGCCCCACTGCAACAAAGACATCCCCACCTCCTGGATCACCATACGAGAAACCCTGAAAAAAGAAGGAGAAACGAAACCCTGCATCGACTACGACCGTTTTACGGAAATTTGCAATGAAGTCGTCCCCGGAAGCTTTACCGAACCGGCCGATTACACCGACTGCGCCTCCTTTCTACATAATATCGGAGCAATCCTGTGGTATTCCCAAAACAGCACGTTGAAAAACTGGATCATCCTCCGGCCCGAATGGGGCATGCAAGCCGTTTATCGCATTATCGACGACGACCGTATCCAACGCCAGCGCGGCCAAATCACAGCCGAGGATTTCAACCGGCTCTGGAAAGACAAAATGTATCTCAACAAACACCTTATCCTCAAACAAATGCTGAACGTATTCCGGGTAGCCTTCCCCAAACGGCATAAAACCGAAGAGTACATTATCCCGGCCCGGCTGCTATCGATGCCCGAAGAAAAACGTTGGAAATACGAAGACGGCTTATGGCTGGAATACGAATACCCCTTTATGCCCCGGGGCATTCTCAACCAACTGAGCGCCGAACTAAGCCGGTACATCGTATTGAATGCCGACGGAGAAGAAGAAGTATGGAACAATGCCGTCAATCTGACCGCCGCCGAAAGCACCGGCCAGGTAACGGAACTGTTCTATCAAAAGAAAATCATTATCCGCACCCGGGGAAAAGACGCCCGCGGGCTGGCCATGGTCATTATGGACGCCCTAAACACCATTACCAACAGTTACAAAGGCGTTACGCCGGAAATCAACGTGCCCTGCACCTGCCACGAATGCCGGCAGGGAGAACACCGAACCTTGTTCAAATACAATGATTTGCAACGTTGGTCGGCCAAAGGCAGAGAAGACATCCAATGCAACGAATCGGGCGAGAAAATCCGCATCGACGATTTGCTCCACAACGCCGGTTTCCTTCAACCCGTCGATCCAGGCCGAGGCGACGGCCTTCAACCCTTGCAACAGATTCGCATCTTCCTTGCTTCCTCCTCCGAACTGAAAGTCGACCGGAAAGAATTCGAATTGTTTATCAACCGGGAAAACAAACAATTAGTCGATAAAGGCATTTTTCTTTACCTCGACCTGTGGGAAGATGCGCTCGATGCCATCTCGGCTACCCGTCTGCAAGACGAATACAACCAAGCCGTGCTGAAAAGCGACATCTTCGTCAGCCTTTTCTTTACCAAAGCCGGCATTTTCACCGAAGAAGAATTCGATACCGCCTACGGACAATTCATCCGGCAAGGCAAACCCTATGTTTATACCTATTTTAAAAATGCTCCGGTGAATATGGGGGAACTCGGTCAAGAAGTAGAAAGCCTGCTCCGCTTTAAAAACAAACTCAAAGGCTTGGGCCATTTCCCCACGGAATACAAAACGATCGACGACCTGAAAGCACAATTCAAACGACAATTAGACCGCCTGATCGTCCGGCTGAAAAGACCCCCCTCCGTTTAACAACCGGAAGGCTTACCGAACTGTTTACCGGAAAAAGAGAACACATCCGAGCGCCCGGGCCTACAAAATTCCCGGGAATCTCCTATCTTTATACCCACTAAACAGGCGCACCATGCAAATACGTACCACCGATGTCAACCGGTATATCATGCCGCTCAGGGAAGGCGGATCGCTTCCCGCCCTGGCCGAAGCCGACGACGGTTTCAAATACGTCGTCAAATTCCGCGGGGCCGGTCACGGCACCAAGGCCCTCATCGCCGAATTGATCGGCGGAGAAATCGCCCGGGCGCTAGGCCTTCGCGTACCCGAACTGGTTTTCCTTCAACTCGACGAAGCCTTCGGCCGTACCGAAGCAGACGAAGAAATACAAGACTTGCTACATGGCAGCACGGGGCTGAACCTGGGTTTGCATTACCTCTCGGGCGCCCTCACCTTCGATCCGGCCGCTACCGCCATCGATCCCCTGACCGCTTCCACCATCGTCTGGCTCGACGCCCTGCTGACCAATGTAGACCGTACGGTACGCAACACAAACCTCCTGATGTGGCATAACGAACTCTGGCTTATCGATCACGGCGCCTCCCTGTTCTTCCATTTCTCGTGGGTAAACTGGCAAAAACACGCCCTCAGCCCCTTCGTACAAATTAAAGACCACGTCTTGCTCCCGATGGCCGGCGCGCTGGAAACCGCCGACGCCGCATGCCGGCGTCTCCTGCCGGAAACGAAAATCCGCGACATCGTCGGCCTCGTACCCGACGACTGGTTACATTGGAACGATGCCCCCGGCACTCCCGACGAAATCCGGGAAACCTATGCGCGTTTCCTGCTCGACCGAATCCATCATTCCTCCACCTTTGTAAAAGAAGCCATCCATGCCCGACAAGCACTTATATGAATATGCCGTGATCCGTTTCGTCCCCAGGGTAGAACGCGAAGAGTTTATCAACGTCGGCCTCATCCTGTTTTCCAAGCAAGCCCGGTTCATCCAAGCCCGCTATCTGCTCGACGAAGCGAAGCTACGCCTGTTCTCCTCCGAACCCGATCTCTCTACTTTACGCACCCACCTCGATCTGTTCGATACCATTTGCCGAGGCAAACCCGAAGGGGGGCCGGTAGCCGCGTTCGACATACCCGAACGTTTCCGGTGGCTGACCGCCGTCAGAAGCGCCTCAATCCAGACTTCGCGCCCGCACGCCGGGTTGACTTCCGATCTGAAAGCCACCTTCGAAAAACTTTTCGACGAATTGGTACGTTGAGGCGGCAGGGGGGGGCACGTCGAGATTTCCCTTACTTTCCGGTTACGCTAAACACCGGCAAGCCGGCAAAATAACGTTCATTCCGAAAAAAAACATCAAAAAGCAACCCTTGTAAGCAAATATTCCTACCTTTGAAACCAGTCATTCCTCCGTTACCACTCCTTTTTCGTGAATCTTGCACCGTTTTACGAGAAATTGTTTATGCAAACCTCATTTAACACGAAAGACAGATATGAAAAAAAACTTCATCTTCTTTAGCCTCTGGCTACTAATGGGTTTCATTCCCAAAACAGCCGCTCAAATTCCGGAAAACAAACTTACCCCGGAAGAAAAAGTAGCCGGACTATCCGCTTTGTGGGCGGAAGCCAAATACAACGAAGCCTTCTTCGAAAATATCGGCGCGGAAAAATGGGACAGCGCCTACCAGACCTTTATCCGTCCGGTGATGGATACCCCCAACGACTACCTTTACTACCGCCAGCTACAACGTTTCTGCGCCCTGCTGCGCGACGGCCATTCCCGCGTATACTATCGGAAAGCGCCCGTCACCACCACCTTATTCGACCAGCTCCAATGGTATTTAAGCTCCATCGAAGGCAAGGCCATCGTCAGCAGCATCAACCAACGCATAAAAGAAGAAATTCCCATCGGCAGTGAAATTGTCGAAGTAAATGGAATGCCTACCGCCGAATACCTGGAAAAAGAGGTGATTCCGTATATCTCTTCCTCCACCGACTACGTCCGCCGTGACATGGCCGTCCAAACTATGTTCACGTCCCTCAAAGGAGACTCTTACCAGGTTAAAATCAAAACACCCGCCGGGAAACAGATAGAAAAGAAAATCACGTACGAAATACTTCCCGAAATCAAGAACGATCCGATGTACCCGGCTCCCCCTGCCCGGCATTTAATGGAAATAAAATGGTATCCGGGGCAAATCGCCTATGTCGCCCTCAATTCCTTCAAGCAAAGAGAACTCATCGATTCATTCGCCGTTTGCTTGCCCGAATTGCAAAAAGCGAAGAAACTCATTATCGACTTACGCCAGAACAGCGGCGGCAAAAGCGATGTAAGCGAAGAAATCATGAGCCATCTTACTCCAGACAAGGCCCTGACGCCCCCCATCTGGTGTACCCGGGTACATAGTCCGGCCTATATGTCGTGGGGACGACGGGCGACGGCTGCCGATACGGTAGACAATCCGTTTATGAAAAAAGTGTATGAAGTATCCCACCGTATCTATTATGAATACGGCGAACCCCACCAGATCGATATTCCCGCCGCTACCGAACGAATAGTCGTACCGACCGTATTCCTTACCAGCCACGGTACCGCCTCGGCCGCCGAAGATTTTCTGATTCTCGCCGACAAACAACCTCATATCACCAAAATAGGCCAACCTTCGAACGGTAGCACCGGCAATCCTATTCTTTTTTCCATTACGGAAGATCTCGGCTTCCAGATCTGCTCGAAAAAAGATCTCTATCCGGACGGGCGTCCTTTCGTAGGCTGCGGCGTACAACCCGACATCGAAGTCACGCCCACCGTGCAAGACCTGATCGACGGATACGACCGTACCTTACAAACAGCCCTCGATTACCTGGCAAAAACGGACATGCCCCGGCCCTGACCGGCTATTCCTCCACAATCGTCTCCATATCGGGATGCCGGAAACGAATCGTTTCCACAATCACGACGCCGACAAAGATCAACGTCACCCAGCCGTTCAAGCCCAATAAAGTCAAACCCGACGAAAAAAGCGCCGCTATCCCCAATAAAAAGATCGCTCCCAGGTGAGACCAGGCGATCTTTTTACTTATCAGCCATTTATACACCACATTACTGGCCAGATACACCATCGGCGCCCCCACCATCGTAAGTAAAACCGGCACCGAAGGATGGGCGAAAGGATGTTGAATAGCCAATTCGTCGCCCACCGCGCACCCGATCAACGAGCCTACCAACACCACATGAATAGAATGGTATTTCAGTCCCAACAAACCCGGATCGGCTGTTTTCTTAATCTTCAGGCTTCCCGCTTCACTCCCGATATCGAAATACACCCACCACATAGCCAGGCTACTGACAAAAGAAAGCAAGGTGGTGCCGATAACCGGTGCATTCCATGTCTCCAGTTCGCTAAACGAAGACCCGGTCATCAGAATCGTCTCCCCGAACGCAATAATCACGAACAACCGGCTGCGCTCGGCCAAATGCTCCCCCTCCACCGTCCATTCCTTTCGGCTTACCGACCGCCCGAGGCCAGGCAACCAAAACCCGAACATCGGCGAAGTATAATCCAACACGACAGCCGCCAGCCAGCACATCCAGCGCCCGGTTCCCTCCCGGAAAGCTCCCGTGAACCAAAAAATAGCGGAAATACAAAACCATCCCAGCATACGCCGGAAATTAGCCGCCAGCAAATGCTGCTTATCCAATAAAATCACAATCACCAGCGTACGTCCTACTTGCATGGTTACATACGAAGCCGCAAAAATCAAACCGCGTCCGGCATAGGCTTCCGGAATAGCGGCTGCCATCAAAAGCCCCAATATCATCAATACAAACAACAAGATGCGGATAGGACGCAGCCTGGGATCGAACCAGTTTGTCACCCAGGCCGTATGTTGCCAAGCCAGCCAAACAGCGAACCAGAGAATGACGGCCTGCCCCAGCCCTGCCCAATTCAGATGATGCAATAAATAATGAGAGAGTTGGGTGACTGAAAAAACATAAATCAAATCGAACAGAAGTTCCGCATCGGAAACCGGCGCTTTTTCCTCCCGCCAATCTCTCAATAACGAATGAGATGTAGGTGACATACAGGATAGGATTTTGGATTGCAAAGCACAAACAATAAAGCTTCGTTTACTAAAACAAGAACGACACGAATTTGTTTTCTTTCGGAAGATCGCTAAAAAAAATCTCAAAGGATCTGAAAATGAGACTAAAAAAAGCAGCCCCTATAAAACAATAAATGAATAATCTCTTTATCTTTGCCCCAACGACCTCTCCTACTTTCAAACCACTAAAAAATGAATATGAAAAAGAATGTGTCTGTGCTTTTGTTAGGACTCTGTATTTTAAGTTGGACTTCCTGTGATAAAAGCGACTCCTTTTCGATAATCGATCCTGCCGACAAAACATTGGAAATTACTTGCGGGTACGATTTCCATATTCCGGTAAGCAGCACCCAGTGGCGCATAGAATCGGTCAAGACAATGCCCGAAGAAGAATGCCTGACCGACACAAACGGTCAGCCGATGGCATTAGAAGGCCACGGAAGAATAGAAGCGTCGAACGGTTGGCTGGCCCTCAGTCGGGATAAAGAAGACGGCTTCACCATCGAACTGAAAGAAAACTTCGACGCAGCGGCTGCCCGCGAGTTTGTCATCTGCCTGAACGATAACGGCCGACGCGACTACGTGAAGGTTATTCAAATGGCGGCCCAAGGCTACCGATTGGTCAAAACAAAATTCGAAGAAATAACGGAAGCGCGCGAAATCTACCAAAGCGCGGAAGGATGCAAATCGCTTACCTTATCCAATGAAACCTGCGAAGCGGTATGGCGTCCGTATGCTTACATTTTCGAAGACGTAGTCGAATCGTCGCAGTTCGAAAGCGACGATTACGGGGCATTCGACTGGATGGGCAAGGAAACAATCTCCTTTCCGGCGCCGGAATTATTTATCAACGATACCATTCGCTGGACGAAGGAATGTGTCTACAAAAAAGGGCTTACCACCCTCCCTTATATCCGGGATATAGCGAACGGCGGCAAAATATTGCTTCCCCCTTACGCCAACCGTTACCTGAAAGGCGAAATCACTTACTGCAAACGAATCTGCCGGTATACGTTTACCATTCAAAACAAAGACAGCGGCACGCAGTTCGAAATAAAAGGGCTATGGACACAGATCGTGCCGATCATGAGCCATACCCTTGTAACCGATGCCCCTTAACCTCCTATCGGCCGGCGCACTGGCTCGGCCCTTGCACTTTCCGACAGGCCGGCCGCTTCCGTCCCTACCCAGACGCTAAAGACAAACCATTCCGGTTGAAAGTCGAAAAAGAAGAAGCGCTCAAACCACCTTCGGCAGCCCCCCGTGCCTCGCCCCGGCGTTCCGACTCTGTCACTTTTTAGGGTTTATCATTAAAAACTTTCGCTTATCGCACTTTTTTCAATTCTATCTTGCACATATCAACTTATATCAAGTAAAAATTCGAATCATGAAAAGAAAACAACTACCCAGCATTTTATTTCTCTCGCTCTTGCTTGCAGGATGCTACGGCTGCACAAACTCGGAAACGGAAGTCGGCTCCCATTTCACAGGTTATTACAAAATAACTTCCCTTGTAGCCGAAAAAGCCCTGGATCTGAACAACGACGGCCTGACCTCTTTCGATCTGTACCATGAAATCAGCAGTCCCTATCATTTAGAAGAAGGACAAGAAGCAATCCCCTTTTATGATTTCGACCAAATAAGCAATTATGCAGAAGTACGCCCCACGCTGGTGCAATCCACCTCTACCCCGCTCATTATATTCCGTATTCCCCGGCAGGAAATAGCCGAGCGCACCGATTTCCGGGAAAAACCTTTCCTCATCATGTATACCCATGATATGACCGATTTTCTCTATACGTTCGCTTCCGCCGAAGAAGTCGCACTGGAACGCGTCAACGAAGAAACGCCCCATAGCATACAATCGCCCCGGCTCAAAAAAGACACCGACGATCAGTTTACGCTCGATTTTACGGGAACTTTCTACGATTTCAAGACCGACCAATGGGTAGAAACACCCACGAAAGCCGTTTACCGGAAAGTAGACATTTTGCCGTAACACCTGCTTACCGATTCGGCCCGAAACCCTTGCACGTTTAGCCCCGGCTTTTTGGCACGCCCCGCCAGGTTGCCGGCGGCTAACGGTCAACCGGATTTTCAGGAAAAGCCCCCCATCCGTTATTTTCAGCCGTTTAACCTAAAAAGTATGTAATTGGTCAAATTTATTTGCAGTATTCTCTCCAAATGACTTGTTTTGTACAGTTTTTTCCTCGAACCGGAAATCACTGCAACTATAAAACTCCGTAACATGCCTACTTTACAACGGTGGCTATCGCCGCTTATCCTGGCCCTCGTCAGCCAACAAGTCCTTCGGTTGGCAACCGATGTGCCCCTAAGTCACACCTTCTGGGTAACGCCCGCCCAACATATCAAAGAGTTGCTTTGCAGTATCCCCCTTTGCTATCTGTTGGATTGGAGAATCCGGCTGTCGCTGAAAAAAAGGCGGCATGAACCGGAAAACCGGAAGAATGTAGCCAAAGAATACCTAGGGTGGACACTCTGGCTATCGGGTGCCGTTTGGGTCACTGTTTTTATTGTACACCGGTTATTGGATTTAACCGATTATTTCAGAGACTATATACTGGCCCTTTCCACACTCGTACCCCTTACCCTGCTCTATTACATCTGGATACGCAACGATTTCCTGCGTCAGCAGTTTATCGATCAGCATCTGCAACTGGAAAAAATCAAATCGGAAAAGCTGGAAACCGAATTGAAATTTCTCAAAAGTCAATATCACCCTCATTTCCTATTCAATGCCCTCAACACCGTTTATTTCCTGGTAGAAGATGAAAACGAACCGGCCAAAGAATGTATCGAACTGCTATCGGATTTATTGAGATACCAGGTTTATACCGCCGACGAACCGGTGACGTTGGAAGAAGAAATCGAATTTCTCGATAAATATCTTCGTTTCCAGAAATTCCGCATGGACGAAAACATCCGCACGCGAGCGCATATCGAAATCGAAGACAAACAATTGAAAATTTATCCCTTACTCTTCCAGCCCCTCTTGGAAAATGCCTTCAAACATCTCGATGGAGCGGCTGCTATCGACTTTTATATGGTGCAGCAAGGCGAACAACTCACCTTCACGGCTTGCAACCCAGTGCCGGCGGCCGCGAAAACGACCGCAAAAAAAGGTATCGGATTAGAGAATCTGCGCCAACGCCTGGCCATTCTTTACCCCGGTAAGCATACCCTGACGACCGAAATAAAAGACGACGCTTTTCTGGCCCGACTAACCCTTCAAACCCGTTGATATGAAAATAAAATGTATCATCACCGACGACGAACCGTTAGCCCGCAAAGGATTGCGCGGCTATGTAGAACGAGTGCAATTTCTCGACTTGCAGGGAGAATGTGCGAATGCAATTCAACTGAACAATTTATTAAAAGAAACACCCACCG
>DBFJSK010000652.1:0-8387 GCA_048403675.1 Tannerellaceae bacterium
AAATATTTTTTCGGCGGTAATCCGTCGCCTTCGTTAAACTACCCTTTTGTAAAAATCCGTTGCCTTTTGCCTCCTTCTTTCTCTTGTTTTCCGGCACATAAACTGTTTTTTTCAAAAAAATCTTTTCCGAAAAAAAGAGAAGAAGCTATCGGTGAAACAGCCATTTTCAGAGGAAAAGGCTAAAAATAATCCTTGAACAAACGTTAAAATCTTTGGCACGGATAACGGAAATAATGATTCTATCTGTATACCTTGATAGAAACGAGCAAATGGAAAAAAACAATTATATCCGATTATTCGACAAATTCCTGCAAAAGCAGGCTACAGCCGAGGAAGTCCGGCAACTTATGCGGGGATTCAGGCACGACGACGCTTTCCAGGCGTGGGCCCGTCAGGAATGGGAGGAGGCTCCGTCCCGGATGAATCCCGAATTGCAACGACAATTATTTCGTCGGATTCAAGCCGAAATCGGGAAGGAAGAGGAAACTCGCCGTACGGTAAGGCGAAAAATAAGTAGCTGGGTAACCCAGATAGCCGCTACGCTGCTTCTAATGGTAGCTACAGGAGCCGGTATCTATTTTTATACAGTTCGGAAAATGGCGGTGTCCGATATGATCGTACGGGTGGAAAAAGGCCAGAAAGCCAATGTCACCCTGCCGGACGGGTCGGAAGTGTGGGTAAATTCCGATTCGAAGTTGAGCTATGGAAGCCGTTTTAATACCAAAGAACGGGTGTTGCAATTGGAAGGAGAAGCCTATTTTGAAGTGTCGCCGGATAAAAACCGTCCGTTTATTGTGGAAACCGGCGATATTTCCGTGCAAGCGTTGGGCACGAGTTTCGATGTGAAAAATTATAAAGAGGAGGCGAACGTATCTACTGTCCTGATGACAGGGAAGGTACAAGTAAAATCGAAGAAAGGATGCGTGATCTTGCAACCGAATGAAAAAGCCGTTTTTGATAAAACCACGGGCGCGATGCGGAAAACCAATGTCGGAAATGCTCCGGACTATGTCGACTGGAAATACAATCTGTTGTCGTTTCAGGCGGAAACGTTCGGAAATATAGCGTGTACCCTCGAACGTTATTACAATACGCGCATCGTATTCGAATCGGAGTCACTGAAAAAATATCGTTTTACCGGATCGATCGGCAATACGAGCCTGGAAAGCATTTTGCAAATTCTCTCGCTCACCTCTCCGCTCACGTATGAAGTGAAAGACAGTCTGATTCTTTTAAAGGAGAATGTGAAACAAAAAGCATATTACGAACAGGCTTTGAAATAGCTCTTTACCTATTGTTGAACTTTAAATCGTCGCTCTATGAAGAACATCTGAAAAAACTTCCTAAAAACGGTATGGGATGGCATCTGGCGCCATCCCATACACTCATTCTTCCTATGCACGTCGGTATCTCGCAAATAACAAGTGCATAAATTAAGAACCTTTAAGTCTGCAAAATTATGAAATTTAAGTTTCTAAGGGCAAGCTATGCCCTTAAAAAAAGGCAATTTAAGTCAATTAAGTTTGCCCTTATTACTTTGGCGCTCTCCCCGACGCTTGCCGCGCAGGTTGCGGTACAGGTGCAAAATCAGCCGATACGCCAAACATTGAAAACCATAGAGCGCTCAGTCGGGTGCCGCTTTTTTTATAATGACGATTTATCCAGTTTGGATAAAAAAGTATCCCTCCAAATAACGAATCAACCCCTCGAAACCGTACTGGATCAGGTGTTTGCCGGAACCGACATCGCTTACAAAAAGGGAGCGGGCAATTTGATTATATTGACGCTCAAAACCCCTTCCAATCACCAAAAAGGGGCGGGGCGGCTGGTAGAGGGAACAGTTGTGGATGCAGCCGGGCTTCCGGTAATCGGCGCCAACATTGTGGCCGACCCGACCCACGGTACGATTACCGATCTGGACGGCCGTTTTTCATTGGAAGTGCCGGAAGGTACCCTTTTACATATTTCGTATATCGGCTACCTGGATCAGGAAGTGAAAGTCGGCAACCAGACCCTTTTCACGATTACCTTGAAAGAAGATGCCCGGAAATTGGATGAGGTGGTCGTAGTAGGGTACGGTCAGCAGAAAAAAGTAAGCATGACCAGCTCGGTGGGCGTTATCAAAGGCGACGCCATCAACCTCAACGCCAAAAGCACCGTTACTTCCTTGCAAGGGTTGGCCCCCGGCCTGACAATCGTCGATTATGGCGGAGCGCCGGGACGCAATACCACTACCCTGCGCGTGCGCGGCGTGACTTCCCTCAACGATGATAGCAACGAGGCCCTGATTCTGGTAGACGGCATCGAACAACGATTGGAAGATCTGAATCCGGCAGATATTGAAAACATTTCCATTCTGAAAGACGCTTCCGCCACTTCCATCTACGGTTCGCGCGCCGCCAACGGCGTTATTCTGGTGACTACCAAACGCGGAAAAAGCGGAAAGATCCAGCTAAATTATACTTATTATTATGGTTTCCAAAAAGCAATGAACAATCCGAAGCCGATGGATACCGAAACCTATATGCGCCAACAAATCGTGGCCTACCAGAATGCCGGCAAGAGCGGCGACCAAATTCCTTACAGCGAAGCCTATATAGAGGAATGGAAAAATGCGACCGACCGCGAAAAATATCCCTATGCCAACGTATGGCAGGAAGCTGTTTTCCGGACGGCTCCCCAGCAAAACCACTCTTTTTCCGTAAGCGGGGGCACCGAAAAATTCAAAGGATTGATGTCGGTGCGCTATTACAAACAAGACGGCATTATTCCGAATTTCGAGTCCGACACCAAAGACTTCCGGGTAAACACCGACTTCAACCCTTTGAAAGGGCTTACGCTTTCGCTGGATGCCGACTACCGATCGACCTATGCGTTACAACCTTCCGAAGCCGGCGAAGTATTCCGCACCCTCTACCACGCTTCCCAGTTTACGGTGCCTGTCTATAGCGACGGCAGTTACGGATTAAGTAAACAGGGTAACAACCCGTTGATGTATGCCACGATGTCGGGCGACGATAAGAAATGGAAGGATTTGTTTGTAGGCAACCTGAAAGCTTCGTATACCTGGAAAGAGTTGACGGCTAATTTCCAATATGCCCTGCGCTACGCCAATAATAAGGATAAGGTATTTAAAGACGCGTATACACTCGCCGACAAGGAATATCCCAGCCGCAAGAAAGTAGTCGATCGCAACAACCTGGTCGAAAAAAGGGAAGATATTCGGGAAAGCACCTTGAATGCGACTCTGAATTACGCCAAAACCCTCGGCAAACATACCCTCAGCGGCATGGCCGGCTATTCGTTGATTCAAAATAAAAAATCTTACCTGGAGGCCGAACGCTCCGACTTTTATAACAACGACGTTCCTTCGCTGGACATGGGTGGAGAGAGCAGCATGAAGAATAAAGGGCATGACGAGGAATTCGGCCTTCAATCTTATTTTATGCGCGGCAATTATAATTTCAACGATACCTATTTATTCGAGGCCAATATCCGGTACGACGGTTCCTCCCGTTTTACAGGCGATCATCAATATAGCTTCTTCCCCTCTTTTTCGGCCGGATGGCGTTTGTCGAACGAACCTTTCTGGGACGGTTTGCGCGCTATTTTTCCGCACGTGAAACTACGCGGTTCCTGGGGAAAAACCGGCAACCAGACTTGTAAACTATATAGCTTCTATGATGCCTATTCCTCCAAGTCGTACACCTTCGGCGGTACTATCGTGAACGGATACGCCCAAACCACCTTTGCCAACAAAGACCTGCAATGGGAAACCACCACCCAAACCGATATAGGGCTAGATCTGGGTTTCCTGGATAACCGGCTCACTGTCGAGGCGGAATATTATTACAAGCGTACCGACGGCATTTTAATGGAACTCACCATTCCCGCCACCGTGGGTTTGGATGCTCCTTTCCAGAATGCCGGCGTAGTCGACAACAAAGGCTTCGAGCTTTCCATTGGCTACCACGGGGGCGGCGTCTTTCAATACCACCTCAACTTCAACCTCTCCAACAACTGGAATAAGGTAGTCAGCATGGCCGGTTCGCGGCCGATTATCGACGGCTCGAATTCCGAAACCTTCCGCATCAAAGGAGAAGGCTATCCGGTGAAAGCGATCTGGGGATACAAAACCGACGGCTTATACCAGTCGTGGGACGAAATCAAACGCGGGCCTGTGCTGGATGCCAATACCAAGCCCGGCGATGTGAAATATGTAGATACCGACCGAAACGGTACGATTGATGCCGACGATCGCGTCTATCTGGGTACCGAACTGCCCCGTTTCCCCTTTGCGCTGAGCGGCAGTTTTGCCTATCGCGGTTTCGATTTGTCGATTCTATTGCAGGGAGTGATCCACGCCGAAACGCGCGTATCGGGAGCCTTTGCCGAGTTCGGGAATTACGAAGGCTTTGTTTTGGATACGTTCAAGGATTATTGGACGGAAGACAACCCCGGCGCCCGCTGGCCGCGTCCGCAAAAGCAATGCGATTATAACTCCAACTGTTCCGATTTCTGGGTGAAGAACTGTGGCTACCTGCGGTTGAAAAACCTGGAAATAGGCTACACGCTCCCCCAGACCCTGACACAGAAGTTCTACATCGACCGGCTTCGCTTCTATGTATCCGGAACCAATTTATTCACCTGCTCTCCCATCCGGGAATTCGGGCTCGATCCTGAATTTGTAAGCGGCCGCGGCAACTACTATCCGCAGACTGCCGTGTATACAGTAGGTGTAAATGTCTCATTTTAATAATTCGTACGCGATATGAAAAGAATAAACTATATCATGGCCTTTTGGCTGGCCTATATGTTGACGGCTTGCGAAGACGCGTTGGAAACGATTCCGACCGACCGTTTATCGTCGGATGTATTCTGGCAGACCAACAACGATGCCCGTCTGGCATCGAACGCTTGTTACGACAAATTACTGAATTTCGATCCGGTGCTCTTTTTCGAATGCCTGTCGGATATTGGCCACCGGAATTATTACTCGAACGACTGGAGCGTCATGGAAAAAGGCACCGCCGACGCCCAGGCAACTATTTTTTACGATGTATGGAAAAATCTTTACCAAGGCATCCGCGCCTGCAACAATTACCTGGCGAACGTAGGCCGTATCGAATCGACCGACCCGGCCGAACTCGACACCTATACGGCCGAAGTTCGTACGTTGCGCGCCTTTTTCTACTCCTACCTGGTAGAATTATACGGGGATGTCCCCCTGGTGACCACGCCGATTACCATCGGCCAAGCAAAAGAACTGACCCGAACCCCCGCTTCCGAAATTTTCGCTTTTATCGATACCGAACTCCGGGAAGCCGCTGCTGCACTTCCGCTTAAACAAGCGGAACCGGGCCGCCTCACCAAAGGAGCCGCCCAAGCGTTGCAAGCCCGCACGGCGCTTTACAACGCCGACTACGAAACAGCGGCCGAAACTGCTCGGGAAGTAATGGATTCGGGTGTGTACAGCCTGTACCCCGAGTATGCCAAGCTATTCACCTACGAAGCGGAAAATAGTTGCGAAGTGATTTTTGACAAGCAATACATAAAAGACCAATACGCTAATCAGGCCATGAACCTATTCGGCGTGCGTTCGTTGTCGCAAGGCGGTTTGAATGTCGCCCCCACCCGCACCCTGGTGGATGCCTACGAAATGAGAAACGGAAAGCAGATAGCCGAAGCCGGCAGCGGTTACGATCCCCGCCATCCCTATACCGGCCGTGACCCCCGTTTAGGCTTTACCGTATTTGTACCCGGATGTACCTTGCCGGGCGGAACCCTCTACAACCCGTTGCCGGGAAGCGGCACGGCCGACGATTATACCCAATACCTGGCTTCGACGACCGGCTTCGGCTTTGCCAAATATGTCAATGCCGACGATATTGCGACCCCTTCGAATTGCGGTATCAACCTGATTTATATCCGGTATGCGGAAGTCTTGCTGATCTATGCGGAAGCCCGGATCGAACTCAACCGCATCGATAACTCCGTAACGGAAGCCATCAACCTACTACGCAGCCGGAGCGACGTGGGGATGCCCCCGATCCCCGGCGGCTTATCGCAAGAGGAAATGCGGGAGAAGGTGCGTCACGAACGTTTGGTGGAACTGGCCTTGGAAGGCCAGCGCTATTTCGACCTCAAACGCTGGAGAATAGGCGAGCACGTATGCAATACACCCATTTTGTGTATTTCGTATGTAGACGATAAGGGCGAATTGGTCTACGGCGAGGATGCCGTCAACCCCAAACGTTGGAACAGCCGGGAATATTATTGGGCCGTTCCTTACAATGAAATCCTCATGAACCCCCATCTGACACAAAATGAAGGTTGGTTTTCAACCGCCCAATAAAAAAATTTTATAGGTTTGCCTTTCGGTAAACACGTAGTTGATAACCCGGCCTTCCGGGCCTTGAAAAGCCCCGGAAGTTACCATAGCACATTCTATTATATGCGTAAAAATGTAATTCAATTCGCCTCCTTGGGAATGCTCGCCGCATTCGCCCCCGCCATGCAGGCGCAAAACGAAAGCCGCCCCAATATCCTGGTGATCCTGGCGGACGACATGGGGTATTCCGACCTGGGCTGTTACGGCGGCGAAATCCAGACACCCAATCTGGATAAACTCGCTGAAAACGGCCTGCGTTTCACCCGTTTTTATAATACCAGCCGAAGCTGCCCCACCCGCGCTTCCTTATTAACGGGCTTGTACCAACACCAGGCCGGCATCGGGCGCATGACGTTCGACGACCATAAACCCGGCTACCGCGGCACGATGACGCACAACGGCGTGACCATTGCCGAAGCCTTGCAAACCGCCGGCTACCAGACCGCCTGGGTAGGCAAATGGCATATTGCCGAAACCCCGCTCCGCCCGGATCAGCGACAATGGCTGGCCCATCAGGTACGACACGACGAATTTACGCCCAAAGAAAATTATCCCCTCAACCGGGGCTTCCAGGATTGTTACGGAACCATTTACGGCGTTGTCGATTATTTCGATCCGTTCAGCCTCGTCAGCGGCGACCAGCCGGTCGATACCGTCCCCGAGAATTATTACAGCACCATTGCCTTAGCCGATACCGCGGTATCCTATATCAACCGGTATGCCCTGGTCGACAAACCCTTCTTTATGTACCTGGCCTTCCATTGCCC
The DNA here is from genome assembly GCA_048403675.1 of Tannerellaceae bacterium. Taxonomy (GTDB): domain Bacteria; phylum Bacteroidota; class Bacteroidia; order Bacteroidales; family Tannerellaceae; genus Parabacteroides. The sequence goes on from DBFJSK010000652.1 coordinate 7,159, forward strand.
CCATTGGCCGCTCCATGCCCTGCCGGAAGACATCGAGAAGTATAAGGATACGTATACCTGCGGCTGGCAAGCGATTCGGCAAGCCCGTTACGAACGGATGAAAAAGATGAAACTCTTCGGGGAAGCCGACGATTTCTTATCGCCCCGCCAGTTTACCGATACCTGGGAGGAAAATCCTACCCGCCAGTGGGACGCCCGCGCCATGGCCGTGCACGCCGCCATGGTGGATCGGATGGATCAGGAAATCGGCCGCGTCATCCGCACACTGCAAGCCAACGGCCAGTTGGACAATACCCTGATTCTGTTCATGTCGGACAACGGATGCAGCAATGAAGACTGCCAGCACTATTCCAAAGGTGAAAACGACCGGCCGGCCGAAACCCGCAAAGGCGAAAAAATGGTGTATCCGCGCAACAAGGAGGTGCTGCCCGGCCCGGAAACGACCTATGCCTCGGTGGGCGCCCGCTGGGCCAATGCCGCCAATACGCCCTTCCGTTTCTGGAAAGCCAAATCCTATGAAGGCGGAATCTGTACGCCGATGATCGCGCATTGGCCCCAAGGCATCCGGCAACCTAAAGGATCGATCAATAGCCAGATGGGGCATGTGATCGATGTGATGACTACCTGCCTCGAACTGTCCGGAGCCGAATACCCGCGCCAGTACAAAGGCCATTCTATTCTTCCGTTGGCAGGGAAGAGCCTGGTGCCGATCTTTCAAACAGGTTTACGCGAAGGCCACCGTGAACTTTGTTTCGAGCATTTCAATGAAAAGGCCCTGATTGACGTTTCCGGCTGGAAAATCGTATGGCCGAATCACCGCAAACAATGGGAACTCTACAATCTAAATGAAGACCGCAGCGAAATGCACGACCTGGCCGCTCAGTATCCGGATAAGGTAAAAGAGATGGTAGCCCGGTATGAAGCCTGGGAAAAAGACTATTGGGTTGTACCCAGGCCGGATTAGCCAAAGAGCCGGCTATTCCGTTCCCGGCAATGCCGGGAAACAAAACAAACTGGCGGGCACACAAAGCCCGCCAGTGTTTTTTTAACCCCTTCCGGTAAATACGGCCGGCGAATAACTTGATACAGAAGCCGAAGAACAACCGGCGAAACCATCAGCAACAAAGCTTCAAAAATATTTTGAAAAAAAACGTCGTATGTTGTACAACATATTTAATTAATACATACATTTGCATCGTTTTACAACAAGAAGATAATATAGACCGTTT
>DBFJSK010000653.1:0-1507 GCA_048403675.1 Tannerellaceae bacterium
TCGGCGGTTTTATTCAGCACATACGTGTGATCGTATCCCTTGCCGAATATCAGTTGTTCGAAATTATCGTTGATACGTTCGCCGACCGCATATTCCCGGCGGAAGTCCATCGGGGTTCCTTCCACTTTTTCCTTGGGGCCGTAGGGAATCGCCGTCGAGTCGGTAGGCAGGTAATAATCGGCATTGATGGTGAGCAAGTGGTCGCCGATGTAGGGATCGCCGGCTCCGGAGAGATTGAAATAAGAGTGGTTGGTGAGGTTCAAAACCGTCGGTTTGTCGGTAACGGCTTGGTATAAAATCAGAACTTCGTTCGCGTCGGTCAAGCTATAAGTTACAGTTGTTTCCAATGTACCGGGAAATCCTTCTTCTGCGTCGGCCGACACATATTTCAACTGAATGCTATGTTCATCCTGGTATTCGATGTCCCACACCTTCGCGTTGAATCCTTCCATGCCGCCGTGCAGGCAGTTCGGGCCGTTGTTGACGGGCAATTCGTAGGTTGTTCCGTCGAGGGTGAACTTTCCTTTGGCTATGCGGTTGGCATACCGGCCGCAAACTGCGCCGAAATAGGGTTCTTCCGAGTGGAGGTAATCGTGGAGGTTGGCATGCCCGGTTACGACATCGATGAGTTTTCCGTTGCGGTCGGGAACCATCAGCGATACAATTTTAGCACCATAGTTGGTGATCGCCAGTTCGGCCCCGTTTTTATTGGTGAGAACACAGAGTTCCGTATTTTTCCCGCCGATTTGCTTGTTGAAATCTTCCAAAAACAAGCCCGACAGGGTGCGTTTGTTTTCCATGTGTATATAATTATAAAAATTGCGTGTAAAAGTAACTTTCTTCTTTGTATTTATACTCCGTTTCCCGGATGTTTTAAAGCATGGTTTTGCCTTTTTGCCACTTATTCGGCCTCGATGATAAGTGGTTCGCGCCGTTTACGGGCCTCCTCCCTTACATATTTATACCATGCGGCCGGAGAATCGAAACCCCATCGGCTCCAACCGGCTCCCCAGTAATAAACATATTCGTCTCCAGGGTGGTAGAGGCTTTCCGCCAGTACATGGCCTTCGGCACGGCGCTGGACTTTTTCGGCCGGAGAGAAAGAAACCGGCCCGGCTTTTTCGGGAGAAACCGGAAAAACCGCAGCCACGTAAATGCGCCCATTTTCCGCGTCTTCTTGCTCAGCATAAGCTATATACCCTTGGGCGGCATCGGCTTCGAATTCGTAACTGGGGGCATGTACCACTAATCCGCTGATCAGGGGCGTAGGTTCGCTCAATCCGTTATATTTCACTACCGTGCGATTCAATTGCGAACCGGCATCGAGCGAAATCAGGCGCGTCTCCACGACGGCCGTATCGCTGCCGATCCGGGCCGGGGGATAAGTAAGGCGAATCGTAAAACGCAACGGCCCGTTATCCTTAATTTCATAGGTTGCGTAGGCATAGGGATAGGCGATGGAATCCCCCGGAAATAAAGCCGAAGTGCCTGCTCCGAGCGTAGGGCC
>DBFJSK010000654.1:0-2838 GCA_048403675.1 Tannerellaceae bacterium
AATACCGCCAGCAATACCCATCCCGGCGACCAGGCAAAAACGAGGAATACGTCGGCCACAATCTGGTTGAGGGCTTCGATGGTGGAAAAGGCGGTGGAGCTATGGGTATGAAGCGGCAATCCGTCGGCACCCGGCAGAAAAGGGTGGGAATGGGTGACGGAATAGGTGGGATAATGATGCGTATGGGTAAAGGCCGTACCCCCTACATAGTAACTTATAAAAAGCACTATAAGCAGGTATTTTAAGATATAAGATTCCCTTATGGCCTTCATTTTCCTCCCCCTTATTTACCGGCAAAGGTAGAGAAAAGATTCAGATTATTTGTTATAACCCGATTTTATCTCTTATTTTGTGCCATTCAAAGAAAAACTTGTATGAAAAGAACATTGTTAATCTGTGCGGCGCTGGCCTGCCTGACAGCCACATCCGGCTTGGCACAAGACGCAGCCGTGAAAAAAATCATCGAAACCGGTCAAACCGACAACCGGGTTATGCACCAACTGGATATTCTGACTAATCGTTTCGGCGGACGTCCGATAGGTTCGGATGCCTACGAGAATGCGGCAGAGTGGATGTTGCGCGAATTTAAAAGTTGGGGGCTGGAAGCGCATTTGGAGGAGGCCGGCACCCTTCCTGTAGGATTCAATCGCGGCCCGTGGTTCGGACGGATGTTGAGCGACAACGGCATGATCCTGCATTTTGCCACACCTTCTTATACCTCGGGCACGAAAGGGGTGCAACGGGGGCACGTTCTGAAAGAACCCGCCACGTTAGACGAGTTCAACCGGATGAAAGGCAAATTGAAAGGCGCCTGGGTATTGATTACAGGAAAAAATGTAGGCTGGCCGATCGATCGTTCGGCATCGGGCGATTCTACCCGGGCCGTGGTAAAGGCCGAGAATGAGGAAATCGCCAAAAAGAATTATGAATTGATGCGCCGCAATTGGGAGAACAACGAGAAGAACGAGATGTTGCCCTATAAAGAATTTCCGGCTTTATTTTATAAAGAGATGTGTGAAGCCGGGGTACTGGGCTTTATCCAATCCTCGCCTGTGCCTATCCGCGCGCTTTACGACCGCAAGATGTTGAATAATCCGGAGACGAATTTCGACAACCTGCCGGAAGTGCCCGACATCAAGCTCGACGAGCATCAGTATGCCGTTATCGAACAGATGGTAAAGGAACGGCAATATTTCCAATTGGAATTCGACATCCGGAATCATTTCAAACTAGGCCCGATCAAATACCATAATGTGGTAGCTTCGATCAAGGGAACCAAATATCCGGACGAATATGTTATTGTAAGCGGCCACCTGGATGCTTTCGACGTGGCAACAGGCGGTATCGACTGCGGTACGGGGATCGGCCCGTTGATGGAAACGGCCCGGCTGATCGCTCTGTCGGGCGCCAAACCGAAACGGACGATTCTTTTCATTGCTTTCGCCGGGGAAGAATTCGGTTTGTTGGGTGCCGAGGCTTGGGTGAAACAGCATGCCGACCGGTTGCCGAAAATCGCCAACTTATTCAACCGCGACGGCGGCCCGGAACCTCCGGTGGGTATCTCGGTGCCGAAAGCGATGTACGACGATTTTGTGAAAGTATCGGAACCGGTAAAGAAGATCCGTCCCGATTATCCCTTTGAAGTGAAAATCCGCGAGCCGCGCAAACGGCCTACCCACACAGGGGGCACAGATGCTTCGGTCTTCGCCGTAAAGGGTGTGCCCACGTTGGGCTTTATCGAAGAAGATATAAAAGGATATGATTTCGATTACGGCGAGATCTGGCATACCGAACGGGACTTGTATACGAAGAACATCCCGGAATATCAAGAGCACGCGGCTACCGTAACGGCTGTGGTCGCTTTGGGCGTAGCTAATCTGGACAAGCAGCTTTCCCGCGAAGGGCTTTATAAGGAAGAAGAAAAATAAAAAGCGTCGGTTTTTTTCTGGTGCTTCATTTCTACCCAATCAGGCTGGAAAAATCGGTAAAACCAGGCGTTTGCCGATTTTTCCAGCTTTCATTTTTAAGATGTTTCCCGAGCATGGATGAGCGAATAGGAGGCCCCCACCGTGGGATGTTGCTGTAGTTCTTTTACCAATTCTACCAACGTACGATTCGCTTCGTAGTATTGACGGTTGTAACACAACAGGTATTGTCCTTCTTGTGTAGAAGAAGACAGCGGATAAATAAGTATGTGGCTGTATTCGTTCATTTTCATTCGGCTTTCAAGATGGCACTGTTTATATTTCTATCCACATTATTCGATTCACGGGAAGTTATCTTTCCGAAATCAAACGTATAGGCCAGTTTGACATAAGCCGTTTGCTGATAAATTCGGCTGGTTTTCACTTGATGGTATTTATACACGCCAAAATCGGCATATTCCCGGTAATGCATATGTTTGGTAAAAGGATTCTCTGTGCCTATCTCCGCCATCCAATTTTTGTTGTTATAATGAACGGATAAACCATACGAGGCAGGTGTTTTCATAAAGATTAGCGAATTCCTGTCTAATGTCTTTTCGGATGTTTTGGCATACACATTGATCGCAAATGATTTCAAGAAATAATTTACATCGACAGAGGCTCCAAAGTTGTTCCGACTTAACCTCGATTCGCCTGGCACGTACATATACTCATATTTTAAGAGAAGATTGGTACGCAGATTTTCCGAAATACGACAGGAGATGGCTAAATCGGAATTGACTGTATTGAAAGAACCGTCCGAACGGTAGCTGCTAATCAATTTATTATCTTCTACATAATAATCGGAGAAAATATTGTGATCGTATTTCATGTCCCATAATCGGAACTGTATGTTGAATAGCTTTATCTGACC
>DBFJSK010000655.1:0-4926 GCA_048403675.1 Tannerellaceae bacterium
AGTCAGGATAAAACGGGCATCCACACGGTTGGTATGGTTGTTGTCTTTGTTGATCTTATCCATCGTGTCCTCCGAACAGCCGGCCAGGATGGCCGATAGCACGGAAGCGGCCGCGATACTTTTGGCTATATTGATATAAGTTTTCATCTTCTTGTTGCTTACTGATTAGAATTTCACATTTACACCGAATCCATAGCTGGCCGTTCCCGGCAGCGAGAAGCGTTCGAAAGCGCCGGCCATGTTGTTGTTGCCTTGCGTAGCTTCCGGATCGAATCCTTTCAGCTCAGACCACACAAGGATATTGCGGGCGAACACATTCACATTCACATTCAACCAACTGGCTTCGTATACCGGATAAGAAAGGGCAATTTCGCGCAGTTTGATAAACGAATTGTCGTAGATATAAGCCTCGTCGATACCGCGCAAGGTGGCATAATAATTCTGCGCGTCGCCCGGCTGTATCAGAATGTCGTTGGGCGCATAGGTCGTTTTGCCGGTTGTAGGATCGACTACTTCTTTTACCGAATTGTGTCCGAACAGGAAGGCCCCTTTCCGGGCATCGGCCGAAATCTGGCTAACCCCGTAGAAGTTGAGTTCGCCGGCCGTTCCGCAATACATCTGGCCGCCTTGTTTCCAGTCGAATACGGCCGAGAGGCGAAATTTGTACAATTCGATATTGGTGTTGAAGCCCAACCGGAAGTCGGGGGAAACCTTGCCGATCACCGCATCGGCTCCGGCCTGGGGCAAACCGTCGGCGTCCACCACGATCTGGCCGGCGTCGTTGCGCAGGTAAGAAGAACCGTAAATCACCGGAAATTTATCGCCGATACCGGCGCGTACCTGCGGCGTAACGAAGCCGCCGAGCGTGATGCTTTCCACCCCGGGGGCCAGTTCGTCTACATAGTTGTCGATTTTCGAGAAATTGAAGGCGAAATCGAGTTTGAAGTCTTTCGTATCCACCGGCGAGAATCCGAGGGTAAATTCGTGCGTATTGGTGTGCATTTTACCGCCGTTCATCATCATGCTTTGCGAACCGGTCGATCCGGCCAGGGGCACTTCGAAGATCTGATCGCTGACGTTCTGGCGCGAATACGTATAATTCAGCGATACCAATCCGCCAAAGAAAGTCAGGTCGGCGCCCAGTTCGTACGATTTGGTGTTCTGCGGTTTGAGGTTCGGATCGTAGACCACAAAATAAGGGATATAGGCCATTACGCCGCCCAGCGGATACATGATGGGGGTGCCGTTGAAGAAGCCGCCGCCGTAGGTGGGCGTGTAATAATAAGTCGGAATATAGTCGCCGGCCATTCCGACTTCGGCGTACGAAGCGCGGAGCTTGCCGAAGGTAAGCACGTTATTTTTAAGCGCCTCCAGTTCGGTAAATACCCAACCCAACGATACGGAAGGATAGAAGAAGGAGCGGTTGCCCCGGGGCATGGTGGAAACAATGTCGCCGCGGCCCGTTACGTTCAGATAGAGCATATTTTTCCAGGCCAGCGAAAGGCTTCCGAAATTACCGACCGTACGTTTGCGGTTGTACTTGTGTTCGCTGCTGAATACGGAGGCATTGTTCAGGTTGTTCCAACCGGGAAAGTTGAAGTTCATGCCGTAAGCATAGGTATAATTGGTGCTTTTCTGTACCAATTCATTTCCCAGGAGGGCGTCGAACACGAAGTCGTCGTTGATATTCCAGGTATAGGCTGCCGTCAGCAACGAGTTCATTTCGTTGATCGTGTAATGATATTCCGTAGCATCCCCCAAGGCGTTCCACGTACTTCCGTAGCCGTAAATATCGGCGTAGTTGGTGGTATAGGCATCGTCGCCCAACTGGTATTTTACATCCAGCTTGTGGTTGTCGGTGCCGAACTTGGTGGAATATTTCAGGTAGGCATTGCCGAAAAAGCGTTGCGAACGTTCGGTAAAGCTATTGTTATCGACCGCCCAGTAGGCATCGTCAATCCAGTTCTCCCGGTACGTATTTTGCGTATAGGGTTCGCCTTCCACATGCGAAGGGATGCCTTTCATATTGTAGCTGATCGGGGCTGTATAAACGGTAGCCGTCACCCCCGAGTTGGCCGTGGATTGCTTGCGGATTTTGGAAGCTACGAAGTTACCGCTGAAACCGGTCGTCCAGTTGGGATGAAGCTTGGCTTCGGCCGATAATTTGGCGTTGTAGCGATCCATGCCGGTGGAAGGAATAATACCTTTGGAGGTGGTATTGCCCAGCGAGAAGGAGTAGTTCCCTTTGTCGAAGGCTTGGGCTACGTTCACCGAGTTATTCCAGGTTACGCCGGTGCGGTAAAAGTCTTTGGCATTGTTGTAAGCGGCCGGGGTAGCCCAGGGGTTGAGGCCGGCTTTGGCCAACTGGGGAACGTAGTATTGTCCCTGATGCAAGCCGTCGGTGTCGGTATAGGCATTTTTCACGTTTCCGCCATACTGCGGATCGTTCGGAAGTTCGGCCAGCGTGGGGCCCCAGGCGTATTGCGAATAGGGGTTGAAACCGCTGCCGGTTACGCCTTGGGCGTATTCTTTCTGGTATTCGGGCAGGGTGGAAACCACGTCGAAAGACACATTGGTATTGAAAGTGACGGAGGGCTTGCCTTTGGCTGCTCCTTTTCCGCTTTTGGTGGTGATAACGATCACCCCGTTGGATGCGCGCATCCCGTACAGGGCGGAAGCCGCCTGGCCTTTGAGGATATTGATGCTTTCGATGTCGTTCGGATCGAGGTCGACCGCGCGGTTGGCATAGTCGGCGCCCGATACGCTACCGTTGTTCATCAAATCGGTATTCACATCCGAGGTGGAGGCGATCGGCATACCGTCGATCACATACAGCGGGCTGTTGTCGCCTGTGAACGAGCGGGAACCGCGAATGGTGATTTTCGACGAGGCTCCCGGCATACCGGAGGAGGGGGAGATGTCGATACCCGATACTTTTCCTTGCAGGGCGCCGGCCAAGTTGTTGTTGGCGGCTTGGGTCAGCTCGTCGGCTTTGACGTCTTGCACAGCGTAGCCTAAGGCTTTCTTTTCTTTGGAAATACCCATGGCGGTAACAACCACCTCATCGAGTTTCTGGGTGTCTGATTTTAATCGAACGTTTACGGTAGGCGCTACCGGCACTTCCTGGCTGGCCATGCCGATGTAGGAAATTACTAATTGTTTGCCGCCGTCGGGCACATCCAGCGAGAAGTTACCGTCAAAATCGGTTACTGTACCTACGGTCGTACCTTTTACGATAATCGACGCTCCAATTACCGGCTCGCCGTCGTCCGCGGAAGTGACATGTCCTGTCACGCGCGTAGTCTGAGCCATCGCCAGTCCTATACTCATCACTAAGCATAGAATGGCTAAAGTCAACTTTTTCATCATTTACTCACTCTTATTTGTTAAACTTATAGAAATAACACAACTGGTTCTTGTTGGGTTTAATACTTGATGTATTATTTTAGGAAAAGAACCCTATTTATGTTGTACGACATACCTATTTTTTGAAAAACGGTTGCAAAACTATCAAAAAGTAGTTAGATAGAAAACAATTTATAACTGTAAGGTTTATTTTGCTTCGATTTATTAAGTGCCACCAATGACATATTGTAAGCTTTTCCGGTTCATTTCTCGTCTGCAAACCGGCATCGCAACCAAGTCCGGACTAAATGGCGGGATTCATATCTATCATTATGACAATTAACACATCTCCGGCTATTTTATTTTTTTCTGATTTTTTCACAATCCGGAGCTTGAAAGGTAAGGCTAAAGGGGTGTTATTTTTAACGTCGTGCCGGAAGAACTATGGCAACACAGGGAAAAGCGAACACCGCGCTCCTTTAGCGGGTGTTCGGAATGCTTAGAAAATTTCTTTATTTTTCAGTCATTTTTTCCAGATCGCGAACAATGGTCATATCCATAATATTACTGTATATTTCGGTTGTGCGTACGCTTTTATGGCCTAAAAGTTTTTGCACGGTGGTGATATTGGCTCCGTTGTACAGCAACAACGTGGCATTGGTGTGCCGGGCTGTATGGAAGGATACCTTTTTATCGATGAGGGCTAAGGCGCTGATTTTCCTCAATTGTTTGTTGATATTCGAATTGGCGGAAACCGGAATGTCGAACAGGGTGTGCCGGTTGTTGCAGTAGCGTTCGTAAATGGGTACGGATTTGCCGCCGAAAAGCAGGAAAAGAGGTAAGCGGACGCTTACGTCGGTTTTTACCGAGGAATAGATCAGCCATAATTTGTCGTCGATGTAATGGAAATTTTCATTGGTAATCCGGGTGATGTCGGAAAACCGAAGCCCGGTATAGCAACTGAAAAGGAACATGTCGAGGCAACGGCGAAGGGTGCGCTGGTTGCCGAGCGCCAGGGTTTCGAGCCGGTGAAGTTCTTCGGGGGTAAGGTGGGTGCGTTTGCTTTCCTGGTATTTGATTTTGTATTTCCGGAAGGGGTATTTTTGCAGATCGAAGAGGTCTTTGTTGATGGCCAGGTTGATGTAACGTTTGAGGTGTTTCATGTGTTTGGCTATCGTGTTGCGGTGGTATTGCTGGCCGAGCAGGTAGTATTCGAAGTCGGACAGGAAATTGAAGTTCAGGTCGTCGAAACTGACTTCCCCACGGTACTCGGAGAGTACATGCAGGGTGGAGAGGTGGTTTTTAAGGGTGGATAGACGCAGGTTGCTGTGGCTGATTTCACTTTCCAGAAAGGCCGTAAAGGAAGGCGAGGCGGATAGACTGGTTTCTTTCAGGTCTTTCAAGGTAAAGGGTTGGCCGCTTCGGCTGAGTTCCAGTTCGATGCGTTCCAGCTCGGAGACAAAGGTGTGCAGGTGCTGGTTGAGGGCTTCTGCGTTGGGATGATTTTTAACGGCTCTTCGTTTGTTATCCCACTGGCTAGGTTTGATATATACCTTGGTCGAGAAATACTTTTTTTGCCTG
>DBFJSK010000656.1:0-2789 GCA_048403675.1 Tannerellaceae bacterium
CAAAAGTACAATAAATCCATGGGAAAGAAAATTATTCTGTTTTTTCCTTTTCCTCGGTTTCCAACTCTTTGATTTCCTTATTGAGGAAAACCGACAAAATCGTACGCAATACGACGATGCCTCCCAAGATAGCCAGTTCGGTATACGTAGGCTCCAGAACCGTCTTCAATATATCGGATGCGATCAGCAATTCCAACCCCAGCAAAAGGTAGTTTCCCAAATTGGCCCGCAACCGGCGGATATTCATCGGAGAATAACGTCCGGTTATCCGCCCTAATTCGTTTTTCAGAAAAGCAAGGAAAGCGACGAGGGAACCGTACGTTACTACCAACAAACTGACCACGCTGATGGAAATAGCCAGCATATCGAGAAAATGTTTCATAAAGCAACCGGATGAATGGATTCGGTTAAGAAACAAACAGTCGGAAAAGAAAGTTCATTTTTAATCGCGGCCGTGCGCATACGAACGTCCGCGCTCGCGAGCGCTTTTCTCCTTTTTATCTTTCTCTTTTTCCTTTCTATCCTTTTCCTTCCGCGGTCTGGACGGCCGTTCCTGCTTGCCCGGGCGGTGTCCGTGCGAAGGTTCCGGACGGGTCGAATGGGAAGGGGGAGGCGCAACCGGGCGGCCCGAAGCATGAGGAGGACGGGCATGCCCGTGATCCGGTCGGGGCGCCGGGTGGTTCCCTTCCCAACGATCGTGGCCATGTCCCCAATTATATTTCCAATAATTATCTTCATACCGGGTACAAATCACCGTCGGACGATAATGAGGATAATGAGGATTCCGATACCATCCGCGATAATCGTGAATACGCTGGGGATGTTCGCGTACAAAACGGACATACATCACGAATTGCGCCGGCGTAAGCAAACGTTGTATCCGGCGGTCGCGTTCCATCCGGAGCGCATAAATTTTCGAGGCCGATTTATCCCAATGCCGGCAATCCCGACGCGCTTCCCGTTCGATACGCTGACCGTATTTATGAATGATTTTATGATATTCGGCGGCTTTCCGGGCAGGAAGGCGAAGCGCTTCCTCCATCCATCCGCAACTCTGGCAATGAGGTTCATTCCAGCCGAAACTGATCCAAAACTGGCTGTAACCGGGCAGGCTACAGACGATCATCAACAAGCAAATCCAACCGATTCGTTTCATGTTTCTCAGGGTTTAAAATGAATACTATTGTTTCTCTGACCGCCACGAAACGCAAAAGTTTAATACGACGGTTTTTTATTTTTCAGCAAGTCGCGGGCATTCGCCATCGAAGCCTGGGTAAGCGAGGCCCCGCTAAGCATGCGGGCGATTTCCTTCACCCGTTCATCCTTGGCCAGCGGTTTGATCCGGGTTACCGTCCGATCGTCGGTATCTTCTTTATAAACAAAATAATGCGCCCGACCCTTGGCGGCGATCTGAGGTAAATGCGTAATGGTAATTACTTGCATCTTGCCACCCAAATCCTGCATGATATCGGCCATTTTATCGGCAATATCGCCCGAAACTCCGGTATCGACCTCATCGAAAATAATGGCAGGCAGAGCCGTAAAACCGGCAATCATGGCTTTAATACAAAGCATCAGACGGGAAATTTCACCTCCGGAGGCCGTCTGAGCCACCGGCTGCAAAGGCGCCTGCTTATTGGCCGAGAACATAAAGCGAATATCATCCATTCCATCGGGCCCCGGCTCCTCCTTGGGCAATACATCCACCCGAAAACGGGTATTGGGCATTCCCAACGGCAGAATCATCTTTACTAATTGCTCGGCCATCGCCTCGGCCGCCACTTTCCGCTGGCCGCTCAACACGGCCGCTTGCTGAAGCAATTCCCGGCGGGAGGTTTCCACCTGTTGCTCCATTTCGGCAATTTGCTCTTCGAACGAGCCGATTTCCTGCAATTGAGCCGCATACTTATCCCGTATCGCAATTAATTCTTCCACGGTGGAAACGTGATGTTTCTGTTGCAAACTATAGAGCGTATTGAGCCGATCATCGACCCATTCCAGCCGTTCGGGATTAAATTCGACATCCTCTTTCAGCACGTCGGTTTCGGAAGCCAGATCGTTCAGATCGATATAAGCCGTCCGCAAACGCTCGGCTATTTCGCCGGCTTTCGGATAAAAACTCTCCAGCGCATCGGCGGTGGAAAGGGCTTCTTTGATTAGCTGCAAGCCGCCCTGTTCATCGCTGTCGAGCAACGAAGTGATTTTATACAACGCTCCCTTGATCTCTTCCGCATGCGAAAGCGTCTCTTGCTCCTGTTCCAGTTCTTCCTGTTCCCCTTCCGTGAGGCGGGCGTCGTCCAACTGTTCGAGCTGGAACTGCACGTAATCCTCCTCCTGCTTGGTCTGCACGGCCTTTTCTTTGAGTTCTTTCAGTTCCTTACGCAGCGATTGATACCGCATATATTCTTTGCGGTAGAGAATCTGCAAGATTTCGTTCTCGGCCATGACATCAATCACTTTCAACTGAAAACGGTTGTCGCCGAGCAACAAATTCTGATGCTGGGAATGAATATCGATCAACCGGGCGCCTAATTCTTTGACAATCGCCAAAGAGACCGGCGAATCGTTGACAAAAGCCCGCGACTTACCGGAAGCAAATAATTCACGCCGGAGGATACAACTCTCCCGGTCATACTCCAAATCATTTTCCAGGAAAAACGGCTCCAACTGATAGTTGGTAATATCAAAAACGGCTTCAATGATACACTTGTCGGCCCCGTTTTTGATGCTTTTTCCGTCCGCCCGCTGACCTAATACCAGCGACAAGGCCCCTAAGATGATGGATTTCC
>DBFJSK010000657.1:0-6650 GCA_048403675.1 Tannerellaceae bacterium
TACGACAGACGACATCAGCCAGCTGCTCAACCCGGCCGATAAGAGCGAAGTAATCCTGACCGTCAGCAACCTGGCCACACCCTCCAAACAGGTGCTAGTAAAAAAACAATGCAAAAGAAGCAATACCATCACCGAAGATCAACTTGCTACCGCTTTCGGTATGTACAGCCTGGAAACGACTTCCGAACAGGAATTCACCTGTCCGTTTAAAACGACCGTTACCCCCGACACGGTTAATTTCAATCGTTTCCGCACCTTCGCATTCTCGACCCCCGACCAACAAAACTACCAATTGGAAACCGCCATCAACGACGCCATTGAAAACGCCCTGACGGCCAAAGGCATGACGGTCGATACGTCGGAACCCGACCTGCTGGTGCAAACCTTCTATTTCTTCGACAAAAACCCGAATTACAAAGGGGCCAACAAAGTAGTCGTAGAAAAAGAACCCACCTACCGGTATAATTTCAGCCAGAGAAAGATGGAAAAGTTCCCCTTCCTCAACAACGCGGCAGCCGAATCGGAAGCTCCGTACCTGCTGCAATTCGGCATTCGCCTGATCGACCAGAAAGATCTCCCCGGCCGCGTGGTATGGGAATGCGAAGCCAACGAACTGATGGAAGATTCGTATCGTCTGGACGAATACGCCCGCGTTCACGTACCGCTGATGTGCATGCAATATCCCTATGTAAAATACACCCGTAACGCCCCCTTCAAGGTAAACAAAAAAAGTTACAACTACACAGGGATCAATTACGACATCGACCGGTTGGAACTCGTTACCGACGTAGACCGCAACGGGCCTGCTTACACGGCCGGCATCCGTCCGAAAGACGTAATCGAGAAAATAGGGCGCCATAAGATGAACCATACGGCTGAAGAACTGTCGGAAGGATACAAGAAATTCATCACCAACACGATGAGTTACCGCGATCCGCAGACCACCTTCACCGACACGAACGGTTTTAAAATGTGCATGCTTTGGGATCCGCTTAAATATCCCCAAGTAGCCGATGCTATCCAAAGCGGAGGCGCCATGGCCCCGTTCTCCTACTTATATAATTTCACCCCCTACATCAACCCGACGGGCAATAACACCTGCACGTTCCATATCAAACGGGGCAAAAACAAATTCGAAGTAATTATCCAGCCCACCATTCGTTCGGAAGCGATGGTAGAGCTCAAATAAAGCAAATAAACAAACGTGATTTATCCGAACAATTTTGAACAAAAGACGGGTTTCGACAAAGTCCGTCGCCTTATATCCGACAAATGTTTAAGCCCGCTCGGCGAAGAGCGGGTGGCCGAAATGAACTTTTCGACCGATTTTACAGTAGTAACCCAGCGATTAGAGCAAACCGACGAATTCGTCCGTATCCTTAGCGGAGAGGCCGAATTCCCGGCGAGCTACTTCTTCGACGTCCGCTATTCGATGAAACGCATCCGTCCGGAAGGTACCTGGCTCGATGAAAAAGAACTCTTCGATCTGAAACGTTCGCTCCAAACCATCCAAGACATCGTACGTTTCCTCCGGCCCCCGGAAGAAGAAGACATCCCCTACCCGGCCCTGACCGCCTTGGCCGGCGACATCCTCGTTTTTCCCCAACTGATCGGGAAGATAGACGGTATCCTCGACAAATTCGGGCGTGTAAAAGACAACGCCTCGGCCCCGCTGGCCCAGATACGCAAAGAAATATCCTCGATAGTAGGCGGCATTTCCCGCAGCCTGCAATCCATCCTGCGCAGCGCCCAGGCCGAAGGCGTAGTCGATAAAGACGTAACGCCCACCCTACGCGACGGGCGGCTCATGATACCCGTGGCCCCCGCCTACAAACGGAAAATACGCGGCATCGTACACGACGAATCCGCCAGCGGCAAAACCGTTTTCATCGAACCCGAAGCCGTAGTGGAAGCCAACAACCGCGTACGCGAACTGGAAGGAGAGGAACGCCGCGAGATTATCCGCATCCTGACCGAATTCACAAACCAGCTCCGGCCCGAGGTACCCGCTATCCTGCAATCGTACGAATTCCTGGCCGATATTGATTTCATCCGGGCCAAAGCCCTGTTTGCCTGCCAGATCAAAGCCATCAAGCCCATCGTGGAAGACAAACAACAAATCGACTGGGCCAGCGCCGTACACCCTCTTCTGTACCTCTCGCTCCTCAAACAAAACAAGACGGTGGTTCCGCTCGACATCAGCCTGACGCCCGACAAACGCATCCTCTTGATCTCCGGCCCCAACGCCGGCGGCAAATCGGTCTGCCTCAAAACAGTGGGCCTGGTACAATACATGCTGCAATGCGGGCTGCTGATTCCTTTGCACGAAAGCTCGCGCACCGGCATTTTCAACGACATCTTCATCGACATCGGCGACGAGCAAAGCATCGAAAACGACCTGAGTACCTACAGCTCGCACCTGACGAACATGAAATACTTCGTTCGCCATTGCAATGAAAAAACAATCCTGCTCATCGACGAATTCGGAAGCGGCACCGAACCCCAAATCGGAGGCGCCATAGCCGAAGCCCTGCTCGACCGGTTCAACCGTTCGCACAGCTTCGGTGTCATTACGACACACTATCAGAACCTGAAGCACTTCGCCGAAGACACCGAAGGCACCGTGAACGGCGCCATGCTCTACGACCGGCACCTGATGCAACCCCTGTTCAAACTATCGATCGGCAACCCCGGCAGCTCGTTCGCCGTGGAGATCGCCCGCAAAATAGGATTGCCCGAAGACGTCATTGCCGACGCTTCGGCCAAAGTAGGCTCCGACTACATCGACATGGATAAATACTTGCAGGACATCGTACGCGACAAACGCTATTGGGAAAGCAAACGGCAAAACATCCGTCAGCGCGAGAAAAAACTGGAAGAAATCACCGCCCGTTACGAACAAGACCTCGATGCGGTGAACAAAGAACGGAAAGAAATCATCCGTGGGGCCAAAGAAGAAGCCGCCAGGCTGCTCTCCGACGCCAACGCCCGGATAGAAAACACCATCCGCGAAATCAGAGAAGCCCAGGCAGAGAAAGAACAGACCAAACTCGTGCGTAAAACCCTCGAAGCGTTCAAATCGACCGTCAGCGAAGCTTCGGAAGAAGACGAGAAAATCGCCCGCAAGATGGAGAAACTAAAAGAACGCGCCCAACGGAAAAAGCAAAAACAAAAGACCGAAGGGCCGAACGTTTTCAACAAAGAAGTGATTGAAGTAGGCGATAATGTACGATTGAAAGGCCAGGTATCAGCCGGCACCGTGATGGAGTTGCAGGGAAAACAAGCCGTGGTAGCCTTCGGCATGATTAAAAGTTGGGTCAAACTGGAACAACTGGAAAAGGTCAGCAAAGGCCAGATCAAGCGAGAGATGCAGAAAAGCACCTTCATCAGCGTACACACCGCCGACGAGATGCACGAAAAGAAACTCAACTTCAGACAAGAAATCGACGTACGCGGCATGCGCGGCGACGAGGCGCTTCAAACCGTCACCTACTTTATCGACGACGCCATCCAGGTAGGCGTAGCCAAAGTGCGCATCCTGCACGGAACCGGCACCGGCGCCCTGCGCCAGCTCATCCGGGAATACCTGCGCACTGTACCCGGCGTACGCCGTTATCAAGACGAACACGTCCAATTCGGCGGAGCCGGCATCACCGTCGTGGAATTCGACTAACGGCCCTGGGGCGGGGGCTTTCCCCGCCCGCCTTACAGGCCGTAATTCCGTTTGAACTTATAATACGTATTCTTCGATACATTAAAATGTTCGCAAATGGCCGCCACCGACTGTCCGTTCTCCAACATATCGACCACCTCGTCTTTATGAGCGTCGAGAAACGACTGTTTGGAATCGGAACCCTTCGGACGGCCCAGCCGTTTGCCCGAATCCTTCATCAAGGCCAGTGCATCCTTGGTACGCACCGACACCAATTGATGATCGATTTCCTCCAGCAACTTAAACGTTTTCACCATCACCGGCACATTCATCTCCTGGCCGAAAAAATACCGGTCGTCGAGGCAATACAATACCACCCCTTTTTCCAAACAAAGACTCAGGATTTGCATCAATTCGTACAAAGTCCGGCTCAACCGGGAAATATCATTCACAATAATCGTATCTCCCCGCTTGACGCGGCCCAATATTTCTTCCAGTCTCGGCCCAGGTTGTTTCGCTTTTTCGCCGGTCACCTCAGCTATCCATTTATCGACATCCAGATGCCGGTCGCTGCTAAATTTCGAGATAGCTTCCCGCTGTACTTCGAGGTATTGCTTGTCGGTAGCGACACTCAAATATGCTATAATCATATGCTATTACTTCAGAAAAACAAATTCCTTTTCGAGGGGTGAAGATACAAAAAGAAACTGACGCACAAGCAATTCGCATTTCCTAAACTTTACATTTTAATCTTGGAAAAAGTTATATTCCACTTTTTCCCCCTTCTCTTATCCCCATTCAAAAACACACAAAATATTATTTTTTAAATAGTAAATCAAAAAATAAAAACATACCTTTTTTTAATCCACATCCAGTTATTTTTCACTCCCCCACTCCCCATTTTAACTCCTCCGGGCGCCCGGATGCGAAACATTTTATTTAGCCCATCCCTAGGCAAATTTGTTTAAATTGCGTAATATTGCATTTTACACTCACTGGCATTTCACCGTCAGACGCCACCAAACGAATATACCTAAATAAAAAGGATATGAAAAACATCTGCATTCCCTCCCTGGCCTTCCTCCCTCTATGCGCAGCCGCCCACGCTGAAGCACCGGCCCAGCCGGATGCCGCTCAACGTCCGAACATCATCCTCTTTCTCGTCGACGACATGGGATGGCAAGACACCTCCCTGCCGTTCTGGACAGAGAGAACCCCCTACAACCGCCTGTTCGAAACCCCGAATATGGAACGCCTCGCCCGCCAGGGGATGCAATTCACCCAGGCCTACGCATGCAGCATCAGCTCCCCCAGCCGGTGCAGCCTGTTGAGCGGAGCCAACGCCGCCCGGCACAGGGTAACCAATTGGACGTATCCCAAAAACGCCTCTACCGACCGACAGAGCGATCTGCTGGAAATGCCCCCCTGGAACGTAAACGGTCTTTGCCAAGTACCCGGCATCCCCCACACCTATCCCATCACTTCCCTACCCCAATTGCTCAAAGACGCGGGCTATCACACCATCCATTGCGGAAAAGCCCATTGGGGCGCTGTCGATACACCGGGCGAAGATCCGCACCATTTCGGTTTCGAAGTAAACATTGCCGGCCACGCAGGCGGCGCCCCCACGAGCTACCTGCCCGAAAGAAACTATGGCAACCGTACCGACGGCCAACCCAACCCGTGGTTTGCAGTGCCCGGCCTGGAGCATTACTGGCAGACGGATACGTTTCTTTCGGAAGCCCTCACCCTCGAAACCAAGAAAGCGCTGGACAAATCCCTGCAATACGACCAACCTTTCTTTCTCTATATGGCGCATTACGCCGTTCACGTACCGATCGACAAGGATATGCGTTTTTACGGGAAATACATCCGGAAGGGATACTCGGAAAAAGAAGCCGCCTATGCCGCCCTCGTGGAAGGCATGGACAAAAGCCTGGGCGATTTAATGGACTGGCTAGAAGCTAACGGACAAGCCGACCATACCATTATCCTCTTCATGTCGGACAACGGTGGCCTGACCGCCGAACCCGACTGGCGCGACGGGCCCGTCCATACCCAAAACGCTCCCTTGAACAGCGGCAAAGGCTCCGCTTATGAGGGCGGGGTACGCGAACCGATGATCGTAAGCTGGCCCGGCACGGTAGCCCCGGGCACTCGCTGCAACCAGTATGTGCTGATTGAAGATTTCTTCCCCACCATCCTGGAAATGGCCGGCATCACCGACTATAAAACTATTCAGCCGGTAGACGGCGTAAGTTTTATTCCCCTGCTCAAAGGCACAGGCGATCCTTCGAAAGGACGCCGGTTATATTGGAACTATCCGAACCTCTGGGGAAACGACGGCCCCGGCATCGGCGCCACTTGCGCTGTTCGCGAGGGCGACTGGAAACTTATTTATTATTATGCCGACGGCAAAAAAGAACTTTTTAATATCAAAAACGATATAGGCGAAAAACACGATCTGGCCGCCGAACAGCCGGAACGGGTGAAAAAACTTTCCGAAGAGCTGGGGACTTATTTACGCCGGGTAGACGCTCAACGCCCTTCTTTTAAAGCTACCGGACAACCAACTCCGTGGCCGGATGAAATAAAATAAAGGCCACAGCGCCTTTCCCATCGCTACGGGCCGGACACGATTTCCAAGAAAACGTATCCGGCCCGCATCGTCAGACTAAACGCACCCCCCATTTACCGGGAATAACTCCTCCCCTGCAAAATGGCCGCTTTACAGGGCTTCAAATCGTGTTTTTATACCAAATATTTTCCCAGTATATCCATCAAAGCCGGAATATCGATCGGTTTGGCCAAATGATAATTCATACCCGCTTTCATGGCTTGCGCCACATCTTCCGAAAAAGCATTGGCCGTCATGGCAATAATCGGAATTTTCGAAACATCCCGACGCGCAAGCGCCCGTATCCGGCGGGTAGCTTCATACCCATTCATCACCGGCATTTGAATATCCATCAATATCAACTGATAAAATCCTTCCGCC
>DBFJSK010000658.1:0-4169 GCA_048403675.1 Tannerellaceae bacterium
CCGCCTTAGTCCTATTGGGACTTTTCCATAAACGAATTAACCGCCACTTAATCAGCAAGAAATTCCGTTAAACCGGCCGCTTTTACGTCGTGGCCATCCTCAAAAACAGGTAGAAACAAGCCCCCGGTTCTCCCGTTTAGCTACCGACAAACATTTTTTCCATCGCGACCGCCGCCAACCCGGTACGTCTTTCCGCTGCTTGCCGGCCTTATTCCTCGAACCCCTCTTTCACCACCTTTTTCACCGGCAGGAAAAACCGCTCGATCAAACGCAAATCCTCGGTCACAATCTCGGCGGTCGCTTGCATTTCCTGAGAAACAGGAAGTTTGCGCTTGTAATTCGTCATCAAGCCGTCCGGCAACGCAATCTCCACCCGATAATTATTTTCGTCGGGAACCAGCGAAAGAGACGACACCACCCCGTTTACAATGCCGAACTCCTGATCGGGATAATTCACGAACCGGATAATCACCCGCTGCCCCTTCTTCACCTTGCCCGAACGCTGAATCGGCAAGGTAGCCACCCCCAAAAGCGCCCCCTCCCCCGTGGGCACAACCGAAAAGACCGTTTCTCCCGCCGGAATATATTGGTTCTCATGCCAATATTTCGTAAAGGTAACCTGCCCGGCAATGGGAGAAACCAACCGGTAATTCAACTCCCAACTATGAATGGCATTCTGTAATTGCTCCAGCGACCGGCGATAATCCTGCATTAACTGATTCTCTTTTTCCGACTGTTCCAACTTCAAATCGAGCAAACTCTCCTCCAATGTGCCAATCTGGATTTTCAGATTATTCAGCGAAGCGTCCGCACCCTCCAATGTATACCGGCTCTGAAGCCATTCGCTCCGCAAGGTTTCATGCTCGGAAGCCGAAATTACCTGGCGGCGGAACAAGAGCGAGTCGCGGGCATATTGCTTGCCGGCCAGTTGATATTGCGAAGCCGTTACCTGCCGTTGCCGGCTAAGGTTCTCCAAATAAAGCCGGTACTTGCCGATTTGTCCTTCCACAGCGGCTATTTTTTTCGGATAATAAGCCAGCTCCCGGTAATTCGCATAGTCATGCAGAGTACGCAAAAAGGCGATATAATCGGTTTGCACTTCCCCCAGCACCCATGCATCGTCCGGCAAGAAACCACCCAACGCACTGTCGGGCGAAAACGCCTTTGCATTCAACTGCTCTTTGAGTTGAATCACCCCTTCGGTAGAAGCCGGATTCTCGATAATGGCCAGCGGACTGCCGGCCGACACCGGAGCACCGTCCGACACATACAACCGGCTGATCCTGCCCGACGTCCGGGCCACGATCTGCACGGCCGGGTTGGGGCTGGTAAGGGTCATCTGCGCAGTAATCACATCGGGATACTTGAAAAAACAGCTTCCGATCAGCAACACGCCGATGACGAGAAACAGCACCGTAATGCCCCACCGTATAATCCAGGCCGGAATCTGGCCCATAATTTCCTGCACCTCTTCGCTGCGCAGTTCGACCGGTTTCTCCGGTTTTCCCCCTTTTTCCGTTTCCATTACGATCCGAGTTCCAATTGGTTCTTTACTAACTGATAATAGATCCCCCGCTTTTCCGTCAGCGAGGCATGCGTACCCTCTTCGGCAATCCGTCCCTTGTCGAGCACCACAATTTTATCGGCGTCGCGCACGGTGCTGAGCCGGTGGGCCACCACCACGACGGTTTTTCCTTCATAAAACGTATGTAGTTGGGCCATGATTTCTTTTTCGTTATTGGCATCCAGCGCATTGGTGGCTTCGTCGAGGAAGATAAACTCAGGATTCTTGTATACGGCGCGAGCGATCAAGATACGTTGCCGTTGCCCTTGGCTCACCCCGTTGCCTTCCATACCGATTTTGGTATTGTAGCCGAGTGGCAAAGCATCGATAAAGTCGCGGATATTGGCCACTTGCACGGCATGCAGCAATCGCTCTTTGTCGATCGTTTCCGCCCCTACGGCGATGTTACGGGCAATGGTGTCGGAAAAAATAAAGCCGTCCTGCATCACCGAGCCGGTTTTACTGCGCCAGACGTGCGGATTGATATTTTGCAGCAAAGTCTCGCCTACCTTGACGCTTCCCTTGTTGGGGGTATAGAAACCCAGCAATAACTTGATAAGAGTCGTTTTGCCGCTTCCGCTGGCGCCCACGATGGCGGTCACCTGGCGGGCCGGAATTTCCAGATCGATCCCATCGAGTACGTAATCGCGATTGGAACCGTCGTAATTAAAGCTGAGGTTCTCTATTTTCAGCGTACGTCCTTCCGGCAGCGTCGTCAGTTTGAGGTTGGTGGCTTGTTCCTCGTCTTCTTTCTGGTGAATTTCGCCCAGCCGTTCGAGGCTGATCTTGGCATCCTGGAAAGCGCGCGAAAAACTGATGACTTGTTCGATCGGTGAAGTGAGCTGCCCCACGATATAGGTGAGCGACATCATCATACCCAGCGTCAGATCGCCTTGCACCACGCCGCGGGCGGCGATAAAGGAAATCAGGATATTGGTCGTTTGGTTGAAAAAGACGGCGCCCAGTTGTTGGTACTGTTGCAAAGCCAGACCTTTCACGCTGATTTTAAAAAGTTTAACCTGAATACGTTCCCACTGCCACCGTTTCTCGGTTTCGCAATTATTGAGTTTGATTTCCTGCATCCCGGTAATGAGTTGGAACAGGTTGCTTTGTTCGCCGGCGGCTTGCGAAAAACGCCGTATATCCAGTTCGCGCCGGTATTTCATAAAGGCCAGCACCCAGGCTACATACAAACCGTTGCCTACCAGAAAGATGCCGAGAATGGTCAAATCGTAATAAGCCAGAACGATACCGAACACGATGAAGTTCATGAACGAAAAGAGGGTGGTGATCGACGAACCGGTCATAAAGGTTTCGATACGCGTATGGTCGCCGATGCGTTGCATAATATCGCCCACCATTTTCGTATCGAAGAAATGCAGGGGAAGCCGCATCAGTTTGGCCAGGAAATCGGAGATGAGCGAAATGTTGATCCGGGTATTGACATGAAGCAATATCCAACTGCGAATAAAATCGACGGATAGTTTCGCCACGAAAATAACCAGTTGGGCAATCAGGATGAGGGTGATGAAATTCAGGTTGCTGTCGCGTACGCCGGTATCCACCAGCGATTGGGTGAGGAAAGGCAGGATTAATTGCAGAAGGCTGGCGGTGAGCATGCCGAGTACCAACTGTACCATTTCCCGTTTATAGGGTTGCAGGTAACGATAAAAGAAGCTAAGGTTTCGTTTTCGCTTTTCCTGCTCTTCAGGAGCTTCGTCGTAGAATTTGGGGCCTGGTTCCAATAAAAGGGCTACCCCGCTTTCTTCCCCGTTGGCTTTGGTGCTGATCCAACAGCGCCGGAACTCTTTTTCGGTATACACGGCTAATCCCCCGGCCGGGTCGGCAATGTAGTATTTACCGTTTTTTATTTTGTAACAGACCACGAAATGGCTTTGGTTCCAGTGCAGGATGCAGGGAAGCGGACATTCTTCGGCCAGTTGTCGAAGCGTGATGCGTACGCCCGTGGTACGGAATCCGATGGCTTCGGCGGCTTCGCTGATGCCGAGCATGGATACGCCTTCGCGGGTGATAAAGGAGTGGTCGCGCAGGTATTGCAAGGAATAGACGCGTCCGTAGTGTTTGGCAATCATGCGCAGACAGGTCGGCCCGCAATCCATGGTATCGAGTTGGGTGTAATGACAAAATGCCCTTTTCATTGTCTTTCCTTTTCTATTTCTAACGAATTGCCGAAACAGCCTCCCCGGAATAAAAAGCGCTCTTTTAATAATAGGTACGAACAATCGGATGTTACGAAGGTATGTCCGGAGTTCTGGCCTTTCGACAATCTACTATTTTTCTTATCTCCTCCTATAGGCGGCATTAAATTTAATAAGCGGGCGGATGCTTCGGCATTTCCGTTTTTATTTCTTTTCGTTCTAAGGCGATCAACCGGAAGCTCCCGACAACAACGTGGTTTAACGTCCCTCTTATTTAAGCCGACATTTATTTTATATCGAAGAAAGCGCCCATCGAATGCGGAAACAAGCTTGCCCTGGTTTGACCCGGGCAGCTCCTATCTTCGTTTTACTTGAAGCAAAGATAAAAATAGATTCGGTTTATCTCGGTAACCGGCGGCCTAAATTGTATGAAATTTATAGGCGCG
>DBFJSK010000659.1:0-6315 GCA_048403675.1 Tannerellaceae bacterium
GGAAAAGAAAAAGGGGAAGGAAAAGTCTAAAATTATCAGTTATTTGCATTCACTCACATTCGCATGAAAATTTTAGGGGACGCTCCCCGGCCAGGGGAAGGATACGTACCGGAAAAAGAGGGCGGCAAAGAGCCAGAAAAAGAGGCAGGAAAGAACGAACGAGAACGCGCGGAAAAGAGGGTGCCGGAAAACACTCGCCAGCTCCTGCCCCCCGACGGAAAAAACGCGTTTTTTCACGGCTGGCTCTACCCGATTTCACCCGTTGGTTTCCAGCGGCTATAAGGCCGTTTGAAAAACCTTTGCCGGAAGACCGGGCATGTTAAAACAATTTCGCCGGGAGGTATGTTATTTATATAGTAGCGTCAATAAAAAAAAACATGCATTTTTTACACCCGTAGCCATTCGGAGGTATTTTGGAAATAATCAATGAGATGCGTTTAGCTTTTCCGGACAAGCAGAAAACCGGCCGGAGCTAATGTCCCACGCTCTTTTTGTAAAATTGCCTGTTCGGGGCAGCAGGCAAGAAAGTA
This sequence comes from Tannerellaceae bacterium, assembly GCA_048403675.1. Lineage (GTDB taxonomy): Bacteria > Bacteroidota > Bacteroidia > Bacteroidales > Tannerellaceae > Parabacteroides. The sequence continues at coordinate 531 of DBFJSK010000659.1, forward strand.
TGGATGAATGAAAAATTATGGATTTGATCTCTGTGATTTGTTGCTCCTGAATTTTTTCATCAGACCTAATCCGGCGCCTGAACTCGCAAGGGATCACGTCGGGCTGACGGAGAAAGAAATTAGAGACAGATACCCGGAGATTACCGTATTGCCCGGATTACACACAAACGAACAGTTGTTGGAAATTCGATTGGCGGATGCCACTTTAACCTGCCGGATCAACGCTTCCCACGTCTGTGAAATAGCCTATTTATTCACAGACAAAGAAAAGTAAGGATGTGCTGACCAGGGGCGGAAAAGACAGAAGGACTGAGTTCCACTTGTAAAGTAGAACCCAGCCCTTTTTATATTTCTATTCTTCAGCGCGATCAGAAATTAGGCCCTTCCCCGAAGTTCGGCGCCCCTACATCCTGCCATACCCGTTCCTTATTCAGGATAGAAGGCTCGATACTCGTTCCGCCGGTAAAGCCTTGCGTCTGCAACGAGGCCATCGTCAGGTCGTACATCTTGTCGGTTGCACTGGGAATGCCGATCTCCATGCGGCGAGGCACGGCTGTATTCGGCCCTAACTGCTGCCAGGGAATCAACTGGCTGCCCACCTTCGGAATACCCGAGCGGCGTACGGCTACAAACTGATCGTCGGGCTGATACATAAAGTGAATATATTCCTGGATATACACTTTTTCGAGCTGTTCGGCCGTCGAACCGGTCAGTTGATAATCGGCCGAAGCCAGCATCTCCTCGATTTCGCCGTCCTTCAGTTCGATCGAAACCTCGTTCTCATCGTACCCGTACGTGGTTTCGTAATAAGGAATCCGGTTCAGGGCGGCCCAGCGGTCGTATGCCTTGACCGAATTTTCGATAGCCGTCGTGAAATACGTCTGCGCCGACTGGGGCAGGTTAGCTCCCAAGAGCTTCAATTCGGCGAAATACAGATTCACTTCGGCCGTCGTCATATAGAAACCATACCAGGCATGATCCTCCGTATCCTGAATCACCGGCCCGTCGGGTATCACCGGCACTGTAAAGTCCACATTGCCGTGGCAGTTTTCCTGCTGGAACTTGGAGTAAGGCGTAAACGTCTTCTCCGCCGTGGCTCCTACCAGCTTATGCCGGTTCTCGTCGAAATAATCGCCATACTTGGCCGTCATGTTGGCCGCGCCAATATCAGCCGGAATGCCGTAATAGCGTACCCAGGGTTCACCCAGACCTTTCCAGCCTTTAAACACCTTCTTGCCGTTCACCACTTCGGCGTTCACATTCGCCTCGATAAAAGCAGGCAGCTCCTTATCGGCATCATAAAACGCCTGTACCACCTTCGAATTGAAATCGTTCTTGGTATAGAAGAAACGCATGCGCGGGTCTTTATTCTTCAATAGGAAATCGGCCACTTCCTTCTTCGGCGCGCCGAAGCCCACCGTATTGCCCGGATTGAAATGATAATCCGTAATCCCTTTGTTAAAGATAAAATCGTCCGCCGCACCGTCCAGCACACCCGCCGGGCTGGCGGCCACCTCTTCGGCAATGGCCAGCGCCTTGGCCTTGTCGCGCGTCAAGTACCGCACGGCCAGTTTCAATTTCAGCGAATTGGCCAGCTTAGCCCATTTAGCCACATCGCCCCCGTACACCATATCCTGGCTCGACGGGAAAGTCTGGGCCACTTCGGGCGTAGCGGTCAGCACCTTTACGGCATTGTCCAGCATAGCCAGCCAGGTAGCGTAGAGTTCCTCCACCCGATCGTATTTGGGCGTCAGCAACATCGGTTTGGTATACGGAGCCATGCAAGCTTCCGAGAAGGGCATATCGCCATACGTATCTGTATCGAACAGCCCCAGGTACACAATGAGCGGATCCAGAATGACACGCATCTGCCGGTATTTGGCCGCTTCCTCGGGACCGGCGTCCTCCATGATCTGATCCATTTCGCGCGCTATTTTCAGCACTTCGCGGTTCTGGCCTCCCTGGCCTCCTTGTAAATCCATCCGGTTGTATAATTCCGTATTTCCGGCCGTGGGCACATAAGCCTGTACAAACTGCGCGTAATATTTGCCGTTATAATACCAAAACAGATAATCGGCAGGTTCGAATTGATGCACCCCCCTGGCAAACAAATACGACAGATTGGCGGTGCTGACCTTCGTGGGGTCGGTATTTATTTCTGCAAATTCATCTTTGCAACCGGTTGTACACAGGGTTGCGCCGACCAACATCGCAGCGAATAATGATGTATATTTCATATCCTTAATTTTTTAGAGAAGAACTCGGTTAGAAACTGGCATTGATAGAAAACATATAGCTGGCGGTGAAAGCCGAGAACGACGGACAACGGAATTCCGTGGTTTTCGTACCCCGTACGCTTTCCGGATTTTCGTGGTTCGGCATCGTATTGAGCAGGTACCCCAAATTGCGTCCGGTTAGACCCAGGCTCAGGTTTTTAGCGCCGATTTTCGAAGCGACAGACTGAGGCATACGGTAATAAACGCTCACTTCGCGAAGCGCGATATAGTTCAGTTTCTTTACCCAGCTATCATTCACCACGCCTTTACCCCAACCGTTGCGCTGCATCGTCCAGGCCGAAGCATGCGTAGGCTCGATAATGCCTTTGTCGTAAAGCGATTGATAGGTTTCGCCTCCTTCGCCTACGGTATAGAACGTACCGTCGGCTTGCTTGATGGAAGTTCCGGCCGGGAAAATACCCTCGGGCACGACCCCGTCGGTATACGTCAAGCCGTCAAATTTACTCGTCCAGGTGATTCCTCCGTGTTCGGCATCGCGATACTTCAACGAATTTACTGTCGTACCCACGGCGTCGCCGTAACGGCTACCGTACGAAGCGATATAGCCGCCGATACGCATATCCAGGGAGACATTCAGCGAGAGATTTTTCCAGGTTACGCCCGTAGAAAGAGATCCCAGGAAGTCGGGTACGATCGAACCGATTTCTTTCTCTTCCCCATCGCGCAGGGCATACGAATAACGCCGCACATTGTCGTAAGCCAAAATTTCCTTGCCGGTGGCTTCGTCGATCTTCGGCATCTGGTTTGAGATCAGCAATCCGTATTCTTTCCCTACCTTTGCAACCGATTTGATATTGGAATAGTCGCCGCCGCCGTTGGTCAGGGTAATGTAATTGGCCACATCCGGATGCAGGGAAACAATCTTGTTTTCGTTCTTCGTATAGGTAAAATTCAGCGTCCACTCCCAATCCTTGTTCCGGAAAGGAACCGTGTTGAGGGCGATTTCCACCCCGGAGTTCTGGATATTCCCCGCATTAATCAATTCGCTGTTGATACCCGATACCGAAGGAACGGCGATCTCCATGATCTGGTCTTTGGTGTTCTCCTTATAATAGGTAGCATCGAGGTTGATGCGGCTGTTCAGGAAACGCCAGTCGATACCGATTTCCCAAGCATTTTTGCGTTCCGGTTTCAGATTCTGTTCCATTACCTTGGTAGGAAGCTCCAGCCCGTAAATGTAGCTATTGGAGAACTGCCAGCTATTGAGCGTATACACCTTATTGATGGAATAAGGGCTGGTATCGTTACCTACCTGAGCCCACGATGCACGGATCTTGCCCAAGGAAATCCACTCGGGTAATTGGAAGGTTTCATTCACCAGCCACGAACCCGAAATAGAGGGATAGAAGTAAGAATAGTTGCCCGTCCCGTTGGTATATACCAGGGCCGACGACCAGTCGTTACGTCCCGTCACATCCAGGAAGAGCTGATTTTTCCAGCTTGTGCCTACCTGGAAAGCCACCGACATCATGCGTTTCGTTCCTTTGATCGAACCGCTATACGTAGCCCGGTTCTTACTGTTGGCAATAAAGAACAGACCGGGAACGGTCAGCCCGCCTTCGGTATTTTCGGCCATCTCCTGTTCCATCGTGTTGTAATATTCCCCGCGCAGGAAACCGTGCAGGTTCCAATCGCCGAACGTATGGTCGCCGGTAAAAGTGGCGTTCAGATTGGTTTGTTCCTTCTGATACTGCGTCATGGCATATTTCCCGCCGTCATTGGCGTAACCGGATCCCAGCTCCTTGTTTTCAGACCGTCTGTAATAATAGTTGAAATTACCTTCAGCTTTGAATTTCAACCAGGATAGCAGATCCACATTTACATCCAAAGTAGGACGGACGCTGGTTTCTTTCTGGGTGTAATTGTATTCGTACATTTTGAACCACAGGTCGTGGGCCGGTGTCGAGCCGTATTTATCGCCATACGAATTGCTGGCCGAACCGCCGTGCTCGCCTTTGTATTTATTGCGGTAGTAGTTGGAATCGTAGGAACGTCCGAATCCATCGTCGAACGAATAAATGTAGGAAGTGAAATATTGCCCGATGGCATAAGGCGAGTTTTTCGGCATGGAATTGGCAAAGCTCATGGAGGCTTCGATCGATATCCTGTCGGTGATCTTGTGCGTAGCCTTGGCCAGGGCGGACAGACGCTGGAAAGAGTTGTTGGGCAACGTACCGTCGGCGTATTTATACGACAAGGAGGTGTAGAAGGTCGTCTTGTCGTTGCCGCCCGAAATGGATACGTTCGTATTGGTATTGAATCCCAGATTGAAAGCGTCTTTGTAATTGTTCTTCACCGGGCTATAGGTAGTCATCTCGTGATCCCAGCCTTCGATGGGACTGCCGTCGAAACGAGGCCCCCAGCCGTAGGCGCCCCAGTTGCCCGGTTGCGTGAAGGCGTGCTGGCCGCTGGCGTTCCGGTAAAACTGGTGCATACTGTCGAATTGGTAGTAATTGCCCTCGGCATCTTTATCGCCGTAATTCACCCAACCGGCAGGAGCGCCGTCGCCGTATACATTCTGCAAGTCGGGCTGTTTGTATACCCAGTCGATGCCGAGTGTCTGCGAGAAGTTGATGCCCAGGCCCTGGCCTGCTTTTCCGCTCTTGGTGGTAATCACCACGGCGCCGTTCAGCCCGCGGGAGCCGTAGAGGGCGGTAGCGGCCGCACCTTTCAATACGGATACCGATTCGAAATCGTCGGGGTTGAGGTTTTTCAATTCGTTGCCATAGTCGCGGATCAGGCCGCCGTCGCCGCTGTTGCCGGCTTCTTCGTTGTTACTGACATTGTTGTCGAGAATAATGCCGTCTACCACGTAAATCGGCTGGTTGTTGTTGCTTAGCGTGGAGGCGCCGCGAATCTGGATTTTGGTTGAACCGAACATTCCGCCGTCGGACGAGGCGATTTCCACCCCGGCCACTTTTCCTTGTAAAGAGGATACCGGGTTGATGCTGTTGGCCTTGATCAGATCGTCGCCCTTCAATTCCGTCACGGCGTATCCCAAGGCTTTGGCTTCGCGTTTCATGCCGAGGGCCGTCACGACCACTTCATCGAGCTTCTGGGTATCTTCCGCCAGCTTTATGGTAAGGGTTCCCTGGCCGGTGTACTTGATTTCCTGGGTAGTGTACCCGATAAAGGAGATCTGGATCATATCTCCGCTTTTCACTCCCTCCAGGGTGAAATTGCCGTCCATGTCGGTGATGGTGCCGTTGGTGGTCCCTTTGACGACTACGGATGCTCCGGCGACCGGCCCGAAATCATCTTCTACTGTACCCGTGAGTTTCCCGTTTTGCTGAGAAAGGGGGGTAGCTTGCTTTGCTGGAGCCAAGTCGGCGAATGCGTTTCCGGGGAAAGCCAGGACTCCGACGACCAGCATTAAGCTGACAGGTTTAAAGTTTTTCAACATAACTGATGGTTTTAAGGTAAATAAATGAGGCTATGTTTTGGCGAAACATAGTATCTACAGTTTCGTTTGGCGTATTCGCCGGCGG
>DBFJSK010000660.1:0-3331 GCA_048403675.1 Tannerellaceae bacterium
TAAAAAATAATATACTTGTCAGACAAGGAGACGTCTGTCTACAAATATACTATTTTTTAGCACAAAACGGCACTACCTGAAGCTAAAAACATCTTAATAACGGCTCTAATCGCCCCGTCGACGTTTATTTTTTCTTTAGCTTCACCTCGTACAAATCGTGACGGCGGTCTTTCAGATTCCGCACACTCCCGTAGGTATGCAATTCGTTCAACAGATCCAGATCGACATCCGAGACTAGAATCATTTCCGTATTCGGAGTGGCTTCCGCCCGTTTTCCATCGGTGGGAAACGCGAAATCGCAGGGAGTAAAGACCCCCGACTGGGCATACTGAATATCCATATTGTGTACGCGCGGCAGATTTCCTACGCTGCCCGCAATCGCCACGAAACATTCATTCTCGATGGCCCGCGCCTGGGCGCACACCCGAACACGGGAATAACCGTTTTGCGTATCGGTCAGGAAGGGAACGAAGAGAATCTGCATCCCCTGGTCGGCCATGATCCGGGATAACTCGGGAAATTCCACATCGTAACAAATCAAAATGCCGATCCGGGCGCAATCGGTCGTAAACGTACGTACGGCGCTGCCACCCGAAAGCCCCCAGCTCTTGCTTTCATCGGGGGTGATGTGGATTTTCTCGTAGGTTTCGTAGCTACCGTCGCGGCGGCACAGAAAACCGACATTATACAATCCGTCTTCTTTCACCAAAGGCATGCTCCCGGTAATGATATTGATATTATAACTAATGGCCAGGTTGACGAAACGTTCGCGAATTTCCTGCGTATACTGGGCCAATTCGCGAATGGCTTCCGATTCGCCCAGGTGATTGAACTTGGCCATTAAGGGGGCGTTGAAATATTCGGGGAATAAAATAAAATCGCTTTTATAGTCGGATACCGCATCCACAAAAAATTCCACCTGCTCGAATACGTCGTTCAAGCTTTTGTAGGGACGCATTTGCCATTGTACCAACCCCACACGCACCGTGGTTTTGGAAGTGACGATCTCCGGCTTGGGGGAATAATAGATATTATCCCATTGCAAAAGGGTGGCGTAATGTTTGGATTCTTCATCGTTGGGCAGATAATTGGTCATTACCTTGCGCACATGAAAATCGTTGGATAGCTGGAAGGTGAGTACGGGATCGTAAATTTCTTTTTTCCGTACTTTTTCTATGTATTCTTTCGGACGCAGTTCGCCGGCATACTTATGGTAGTTAGGAATACGGCCTCCGAACATAATGGCCTTCAGATTCAGACTCTCACAAAGTTCTTTGCGGTAGTCGTACATACGCCGGGCCAGCCGCAAGCCCCTGTAGTGGGGATGAATAAACACTTCGATGCCATACAGGATATTTCCTTTCGGATTGTGGGTATCGAACGTCTCGCCTGCCGTGACAGAAGCGTAGGTATGGTCGTTCTTCACAATATCGTAGCCTACGATGATCGATAAGGCGCAGCCTACGATCTTGTCATCGACCACGGTGACAATCTGTCCTTCAGGAAAAATAGAAATCAGTTTTTCAATCTGCTGGCGTGTCCAAAACACATCCGATCCGTCGGAATAAACACGCCGGAACGACTGCGACAACTGCTTATAATCCGTTATCTGTAAGGTGCGAACTTCTACCTTATTGATCTTATGTACGTATTCCATGACTGTTTACCACGCGATAGTCGGGCAATATAAACTGATGGTCGTTTTGAGTAATTTCAAATTAATGGGTTTGGTAATAAAATCGGAAGCGCCGGCCTGACGGGCGGCTTCCATGTCGGAATCGAACACATAGGCGGATTGCATGATGACGGGAATATCCGACGATATTTTCCGGATCTCCTTCAAAGCCTCGATTCCGTTCATTTCCGGCATCTTAATATCCAGCATAATCAAATCGACTTCCTTCTCCTGAAATAGGGCCAACGCCTCTTTTCCTGTTTTGGCGCGGACAAGGTTCACGTGTTTTTGCAGAATCGTTTTAAGCAATAAATAATTACTATCCTCGTCTTCCGCGATCAAAAAAGTAAGCATATGGGGCTGCTGACTGTCCACTTCTGTTTTCATATCAATTTTATTAATACGTTCCTTCACAAAGGAATGCTTGTTTTTGCAAAAATACAAATATTTTATGACTCGCATGGAAAAAAAACAACTTTTGTAACCGAGCTGCGGGACGACTACCTATCCGGCCGATGAATTTCACTTTCCCTTCCCGGAGGGATGATTCGATTTAATTTTTATCTTTGCCACAAATAAAACGAAGATAAGCAGCGCCCCCGATCGGGACTTATGCTTATTTTCCCCATAGCCCCCACTCCATGAAACAGCTTGACAACCGATTCTTACCGACCGGAAGCTTGCTAAAGCTCCTTTATCCGGCTTATATGCTTCTTCTTGTCTTTTCACAACTGACGGCCAACGCCCAAAAGCCGGCCACCTGCAAAGCGGCGCTCGTACAAGCCCGCCTTTGTTGGGGAAATGTAGATGCCAACCTATCGGCTTTCAAAAAAAGGGTCGAAGCCTGCCAGGGTTGTGAATTGATCGTTTTGCCCGAATTATTTGCCTCAGGCTGCGAGATGAAGAAAAAGACCGGCGTCTCGGCTCCCGACCCGAAAGAGGCCGTTAGCGCCCGGTACGAAGAGATTTTGCGTGAAATGAAAAATTGGGCCGCGACCAGCCAGGCTTTGATTATAGGTTCGACCATCTTCCAGGCCGAAGGAAAATATTACAATCGTTTGCTGGCCGTCTATCCGGACGGCCGCTACCAGTATTACGACAAGCATAACTGTTTCAAGAAAGGCCACTTTACGCCCGGCAATACGTCGTTAATCGTGGAATGGAAGGGGCATCGCATCGCCACTTACATCTGCTACGACTTACGTTTTGCCCAGTGGAGTCGTAACGACGGTCAATACGATACCGCCCTTTACATCGCCAACTGGCCGGCTTCCCGGCGCGACGATTGGAAACGGCTGCTTAAAGAACGGGCGTCAGAGAACCAGGCCTATATACTGGCCGTGAATTGTGCCGGCACCGATCCTTCGGGGCTGCGCTACGCGGGCGATTCGGCTTTGTTATCCCCTTCTGGGGAACCGCTTGCCGCGTGCCAGCCTTACCAGGAAGAGATCCTAATCGTCGACTTCTAGTGGGCACGTTCTTTCCTCCTTCGTATTTTTACGCGCTCCCGGTATTTTCAGGCCCTTCTACTCAGCCCCCCGCGCCCCAGGAAGGGAACCGTCCGGGAGTCCGGACTAAAAAACGCAGGCCACTTTTTGCAAACTCCGGTTGCCGGCCATGCTTACCGGAAGAAACACTGGAGGAAATGTTTTTTCT
>DBFJSK010000661.1:0-3432 GCA_048403675.1 Tannerellaceae bacterium
AATCAAGCTTGCTTGGTTATGCCCAGATGCAGCCTATCTTCGCTTAGTTGAAGTAAAGATAAATTAAAAGGCGCTTTCTTTCACCTGCCTGATTCTAAAGAAAAAGAAGGGGAAAAAAAACGCCCTTTTGCTTACAGTTCGTAATAGGCTTCCCAACCCGGGCGAGGCGCTTCCCCTCGCAACAAATAGTTCGCGAACTTACTGTTGGTAATTTGCTTCGTATCCCGGTCGAAGAGCAACTTCTGGCCCAAACGCTGGCTCAATACCCCCAGACAAAATACCTGGCTGAGCGGGCCGGCCACCGAGAAAGGCGAACGAGGTTTTTCTTTTCCGAGGCAACTCAATAAAAAGTTGGCATAATGGTTCGACGGACTGGCCGGCACTTCCGGCAACCGCGATTGCATATCGCGCGCCTTTTCTTCCGGAATAATCGATAGGGTACTGCCGTGTGATCCTCCTTTGAAGGTAAGCGTCTTGGAGTAAATCTCTTTTCCCGGATTCAATTTGGCCGGCTGGATTTTCCCACCCGCCACTGTGGGAATGTTCGGGTCTAGCTCCGACACGCCGTAGCCTTCGGGCACGGCAGGCAAATTGTCGAGCCCGTCGTACCAACTCACCACTACCGGCGGCATAGCGCCTCGCGCCGGAAATTTGAATTGAATGGTTGACGACATCGGATAAAAGAAGGTGTTGTAATCTTTTAAATAAGTCGGATCGACCTCTTCCGGCAAGCCCAGATCCAGAAATTCGTGGGCCGTATCCAGGATATGCGCGCCCCAGTCGCCCAAGGCTCCCATGCCGAAATCGTACCAGCAACGCCATTGGCCGAGGTGGAAATCAGGATGGTAGTCGTGGAAAGCGGCTGTGCCCAGCCAGGTATCCCAGTCGAGGGTGGGCGGAAGGGGTTCGGCGGAAGGGAAACGAGTGATCTTCGGATCCCAGCCGTGCCAGCGCCGGCTGTTGTTCATATGGGCGGTGATGGCGGTAACGTCGCGGATGATACCGGCTTCTTTCCAAGCTTTGAACTGGAAATAATTCGCTTCGGAATGTCCCTGGTTGCCCATTTGCGTGACGACGCCGTACTTTTTTTCAGCCTCCATCATCAGTTCGACTTCGAAGAAGGTACGGGCCATCGGTTTCTCTACATAGACATGTTTGCCCAGGCGCATGGCCTCCATCGTGATGGGAAAATGGGCATGGTCGGGTACGCCTACCGTGACGGCATCGATTTGGCCGGCCATTTTGTCGAACATTTGCCGGAAGTCGCGGAAGCGGGGCACGCCGGGAAACAGGGAGATGATTTCCTGGGTGTGCGGCGCCTCCATATCCACATCGCAAAGGGCGACGACGTTGCATAAACCGGTACGGTATAATTCTTTGGCGATTTCACCGCCCCGGTTGCCAATGCCGATAAAAGCGATCGAAACGCGATCGGAAGATGCGACGTTGTATTTGCCGGCCGGAGCGGCCTTAGCTGCCCGGGCAGCCCCGGGAAACCAGAGGGAGGGAAGCGCCGTGGCGGCCGAAATAACAGCGGCTTGCTTTAAAAACGAACGGCGCGAAAAGGAAGTGGATTTCATGCGATTTTAATTTAAGATTTATATCACCGTCATCCGCCCGGGGGGCGGCGGCTTGCACAAATGTACTGATTATATGAATATAACCTTACCTATTTATGCGTTTTACCGAAAAAATCACTTACTTTGCAAACCCTAAAGGTTAGAAATTTAATTTATGGCGTGATTATGGCACAAGAAGATGTATTTAAGAAATTAATTTCGCATTGTAAAGAATATGGTTTTGTATTTCCCTCGTCCGAGATTTACGACGGGCTGGGCGCAGTATACGACTATGGACAGTATGGCGTAGAGCTGAAGAATAATATCAAAAAATATTGGTGGGACAGCATGACCCTGCTGCATGAAAACGTAGTGGGCATCGATTCGGCTATCTTTATGCATCCCACTATTTGGAAGGCTTCAGGCCATGTGGACGCTTTCAATGATCCGCTTATCGACAATAAGGACTCGAAAAAACGCTATCGCGCCGACGTATTGATCGAAGATCATCTGGCCAAGATCGAAGAAAAGATGAATAAAGAGGTGGCCAAGGCCGCCAAGAAATTCGGCGATGCTTTCGACGAAGCTCAATTCCGCGCCACCAACGGCCGGGTATTGGAACACCAAGCCAAGTGGAACGAAATACACGATCGCTATTCGAAGGCGATGAATGAATCCGATTTCGAAGACCTTCGCCAGTTGATTCTGGACTGCGAAATCGTTTGTCCTATTTCCGGTACGCGCAACTGGACGGATGTGCGTCAGTTCAACCTGATGTTCTCCACCGATATGGGATCGACGGCCGACGGAGCTACCAAGATTTACCTTCGTCCCGAAACAGCCCAGGGGATTTTCGTAAACTTCCTCAATGTGCAGAAGACCGGCCGTATGAAAATACCTTTCGGCATCGCCCAGATCGGCAAAGCATTCCGTAACGAGATCGTGGCCCGGCAGTTTATTTTCCGCATGCGCGAATTCGAACAGATGGAAATGCAGTTTTTCGTTCGTCCCGGCGAAGAAATGGAATGGTTCAAGATGTGGAAAGCAACCCGTCTGAAATGGCATCAAGCTTTAGGTTTGGGCAACGAGAAATATCGGTACCACGACCACGAGAAACTGGCCCATTACGCCAACGCCGCTACCGACATCGAATTTGAAATGCCGTTCGGTTTCAAAGAAGTGGAAGGTATTCACAGCCGTACGAATTTCGACCTCAGCCAGCATGAAAAATTCTCGGGCAAGAAAATCCAGTATTTCGATCCGGAACTGAACCAGAGCTATACGCCGTATGTGATCGAGACTTCGATTGGTGTCGACCGCGTTTTCCTGAGCATCATGACCGGTTCGTACGCCGAGGAAACGCTCGAAAACGGTGAAACCCGCGTGGTACTTCGTTTGCCGGCCGCCCTGGCTCCGATCAAACTGGCCGTATTGCCGCTGGTGAAAAAGGACGGGCTGCCTGAGAAAGCCGAAGAGATCGTCAACATGCTGCGTTTCGACTTCCGCTGTCAGTACGACGAAAAGGATTCCATCGGGAAGCGGTACCGCCGTCAGGACGCTATCGGTACGCCGTATTGCATCACGGTGGATCACGACACGCTGACCGATCATTGCGTAACGATCCGTTTCCGGGATACAATGCAACAGGAACGTGTCAGCATCGACAAGTTGCACGACATTATTTCCGAAAAAGTGAGTATGAAAAATTTATTGAAAAAGATAATTGAATAAACGCATGAAGAAGTATTGGCCTATAGCCTTGATGTTCCTTTGCCTGCTGGCGATTACCGCTTGCGGCAAGGATGATGATGATGATGTAGAGGTAAATGAAGTTTGGAAGTTGCAGAACGAAGAGGCTTTCCAGGCCATTGCT
>DBFJSK010000662.1:0-3680 GCA_048403675.1 Tannerellaceae bacterium
CCCCCAACAGGCGAAATCGAACAAGCCGGTAAGTTGCAGCACGGCCTGCGCTCCGCCTTTAATAGACCATCCCCCGATCAATATCGGGATGTCGGGTCGTTTTCTTTTCAGGAAATAAGCAAAGACCGAAGCTGGGATCCACTGATAGAATTTACTGGTGAAGCCAATAAAAGAAGGTTGCCTTTCTAAAATGCGTTCGACGGTAATTTCTATTTGGTTGCTTACTTCCTGGATATATTCTTCGAACAGATCGTCGGTCAATCCGCTGTTCAACAATAACTCCTGGCTATACAAGCCGGCAAGATAGGCCTTTACGACTTCCATCTGCCGCTGATTCTGCGTGATAAGTTTATTATACAGATAGATGTAAGGCATCAGATTGGTCTTATTTTCCGGCGAAAGGTTTCGGAAAAGGCCATAACGATTGATCTCTATATTAAAATAGGTAATATCGGAACTTATCGCATGCTGCGCCAGATACGATCGGATAGCCGTTACCCCCGCCAACGGCGTATAAATACGGGTAGGCGGACAACAAACCAGGCTGAAATCGATTTTATTCTTCGTGGTTGTTTTCATAAGCAAAGAGTTTATATAAGTCATTTTGCCGGATCGGATGGCTTTTTTCATACCCTCGAATGGCTTGATACAGCTTCAGCAAGCTCCACCACGAGCAAGTTTCGGCTACCCGGCAGTCTTCGCACCGGTAACAAGTCGGAAAATCATGATACTTGAATGTCTCTTCCGGATCTTTCAAGTCGGCGGCTACCTCCTCGGCCAATTCGCTGCCGTATGTTTTAGACAGGATAGCGACGGTTTGGTCGTCCGGATAGTTTTTAATGTGTTTCAGTTGCACGTAGTCGGAGATGGCAAAATAATACGCATCTTCGGCGGGCTGCTTGTCGGCCAGATAACGATCGATATAAAGCTTGGCTTTTCCGAACTCCCGGCAATAATAAAAAAGCATAAACGCAAACAATTCCAAATCGAGTTCAAGCAGATCCGGGTCGATGTTGCAAAGCGTGGTTTTGGTATAATGATAATTGTAAAATTTCATCAGTTCATAATTCTCGTCGATGGCCTTCGTTATTTTTAGCGCTTTTTCCCGATCGATCCGCCCGATGTTTTGCGTCATGTCGACGATGGAACGTTTGTATAAACAATACAATTCTTTTTTTCGAACTACCTGGCTGAATCCCGGAATAACAATATAATAAGCGGGAAATCCGAGTATCGAATTATCGCGAATGTAAATGGTATATCCCAGGGCTTGCAAATGGTCGATACAATACTTTAAATCGCCCGCCTCAGATTTTCCCCAAGCCGGATCGAATCCTTCGAACGGATATGAATACTCGTCGGAGAAAATAGACATCGGCCAGTAGCCCGAATGACTGATCAGGATTTTTTGGAAATTATGATCCAGCCCGTTTTCCAATTGTTCGGTGGTAGGGTTATCGTCGAGATCGAACAGGCGCAAAGGCAAGGTACGGGGTGTCTCGCTTCCCTGGTGTATTTCCGTCAGGCATCTCTCCAGCGCAATATGAGGCACGAAATCAGCACCGAGTTTGAAATTGTACGTTTGGGAAACCGGATCGATAAATAATACCCCGATTACAGGGAAGCCTTTTTGCAAGGAACAATCTTTGATGATAATTTCGTACGGGGTATTTTCTTTCAGGAAAAGCAATTCTTCATATACCGGCGTATCTTTGAAGTAATCGAAAGGAATAGTAGGAGGCACCACGCGTTCATAATAAAGTTGAAAAGCTGCATACCGTTCGAATATCTCGCAGAAACCTTGTACCAACGCCTCTTCGGGCGTGTTGCCCGCCGCCATTCCGTTCGATCCCGTAGCGCCAATCAATATTTCGATAGGCAGCAGGCAAACCTCCTGCTTGTTCACACAATAGAAAGGAGCCACATAGCATTTTTCGACTTCCAAGTTGTTTTTCAGGAAACGGTGCAATTCTTCTTCCGAAGTAATGCAGAGCATCTTCATCAGATCCTCTTTGTAGGCATCGATTACCCGGTCGGTTTCCCAAAGCGCTTCTTCGGGGTCGAATACATAATCGAGTACCAACCCTTCTGCTTCGATTTTTTTTACATACATCGAATCCGGATCTAACGTATCGAGAAACAGGCGCGAGGCGAACTTCCGTTTATCGATTAATATTTGATTTTGCAACCGTTCCATAAATTCGGCGTAGCCGCTGGCCATAGAGTATTCGAACGAACGTCCTTTGCCGTTGGTCCCGATATTCAGATCGCGCAGCGGTGTGTTGCCGATGCTGATCCGGCAGGAATAGAACGGATAATGACCCTTATGCTGATCTTTCAGCAAAATACCTATTTGGGATAAAATGGTGCGTATTTTCGCAATCGTTTCTTCCGGGGTAGCATTTTTATATTTTTTCATACCGAGTAAATTGAAGGATGTTATTGTTGGGAAGAGATAAAATGAGCGGGAAAGAAGAGGGGAAGTTCTCCCCCCTTCGCTAAGTTTAGCTAGCCGGCGTAACGACTACTTCATCGAGCACGCCTCCATAATGATCCACATCATCACCTCCTTTAATGGTCCGCATTTCAGCGGTACGGAGTTTCTGAGCACCCCTCGCTTCATTCATTGACTGGATTTTTCTTTTCATTGATTTCTTTTTCATGATAAAGATGTTTTTGATTCGCGCCTACTCTATCAGCTTTTCGGCTTCCGCTTATTTTTGTGGTTCTTTGAAAAAACGCTCTCTTTTATAAAAGATAAGGCGTTCGGCCGCATCGGCTTTCATTTTCTGGTCGAAAGGAGAAAGGGAAGGCTTTTGCTCGATCAATTCTAAAAATAGTTTATAATATTTTTCTGCATTTTTATCGTCTTTCAATTGGTCGTAGGTATAAGCGATATTGTAAAAAGTAAGCGGACGCTTTACATAATCGGCCGCTTTTTTGAGCATGGCGATTTTTTTCCTGTCTTGCCGTTTCCAGGCATACCCTTTGGCCAGGTGTGAATACAACATATCCATCTGCACTGTATCAGGCTGCAATAGTCCGATAGCATTTTGAATCATTTCGATGCCTTCGTCGAGCAAGAGGTAATCAATAGCCGCCATTCCCAAATAACCCAGGATATTCGGAACTTTCCCTTTTGTTTTGTTATTTACATAGTTCAGGTTTTCATAAGCTTCCACGATTTTCTCGCAATTCATATTCGAAAGTCCTTGGTAATACATCGTATTGATCGTACTGTCGCCCTGGGCTGTAAGTTTCCGGTAGCGAGTCAACGCTTCCGGATAGTGAGCGCTTAAAAAACAGACCTGGGCATTTATCCGGTTGACGGAAAGGTTGGTTGAGTCGAAGGCAATGTAACGTTCGGTACACCTGAACGCTTCGTCCAACGAATCGAGGCTGATATAAAGATTGGCCAGATTGCCGACGGATAAATAATCCGTACTGTCTTTCCGGAGGGCCGTCTGATAAAGCGCGACGGCCAGATCCATGCTGTCCGTACTTTCGTAACATCTGGCCAGCAACCGCAGATTCGGTTGAATCGTGTCGGTTGATAAGGCCCGGTGCAAATTTCCGATAGCCGCCTTGGTTTGTCCTTCCTGGAATTGCAGAGAAGCCAGTTTATTCAGCAAATATACGTTCGGGGCCTCCGGATCGACGGCCCGGTTGTAGGCCGCGGC
>DBFJSK010000663.1:0-5612 GCA_048403675.1 Tannerellaceae bacterium
ACCGCGGAGTCCGGCTTCATGAAGATCGTAGGTTCCGATAATACTAACGTATGATGCAACTCTTTATTGTGAGCCGCATAATTCATTCCTACAGCGACAACTTTCATATCAATGATTTATAGAATTCAACCGGTTGAACATCACTGCCAGATGCGCATACATGGAGGTGTTCTGCACCACGATATGCTCCGGCACGCGAATGCGGAAAGGCGTAAAATTCCAAAGGGCCCGGATCCCTCCGGCGATAATCTGCTCGGTAACTTCCTGCGCTTTGTCGACCGGAACGGTAATCACGCCGATCGTAGCGCCGTATTCTTTTTGCTTGGCCGGGAATTCGTCGAGATGAAACACGGGAATGCCGTTGATGACACACCCGTCAAGCTCCTTGCGCACATCGAAACCGGCCACGATTTCAAGCCCGTACTGGCCCAATCCCGAGTCTTGCAATAAGGCCGCTCCCAGGCTTCCCACTCCGAACAGAAACGCTTTATGTTGCGAAGTAAACCCGAGAAAATTTTCCAGGACATCGACCAATGCCCCCACATCGTAGCCTACGCGGGTTTTGCCCGAAATATTCACATACGACAAATCCTTGGCAACCTGGCTGGCATCGACATTAATCTCCTTGGCGATCTGGGTAGACGATACGAACGTTTCCCCCTTGTCTTTCATCAACTTTAAAAAAGCAAGATACCACGGCAACCGCCGGAGCGTAGGTTCCGGCACTTTCCAAACTTCTTTCTTATCTTCGCTGGCCATTTTTTTGCTATTCATGTAAGTGCACAAAGGTACAACTTTTTTACTATACAACTCTAAAAAAAATCCCGGCGGTCGTCTGGGGGGCAGACCGTCGGGAAAGGTAAGGGAGTTGGTATCGTTAAATGCTTTCGAGTGTAGCGGCGATAAACCGCCAGACTTTTTCGACCGAAGAAATACTGACCCGTTCGTCGGGCGAATGCGGATGCTGCAAATCCGGGCCGATCGAAATCATATCCATATCCGGATAAATGCCCTGGATAATTCCGCATTCCAAACCGGCATGCATCACTTTCACGGCCGGTCTTTTTCCGTATAACCGTTCATATGTATTTTGCATCAGTTCCAGAATCGGCGAATGGATATCCGGTTGCCACCCGTTATAGGCGCCGGCATACTCCACCTTGGCGCCCGCCAGGGCGAACACGCTTTCCAAACTCGAACAAACCGATTCCTTCCGGCTTTCCGACGAGCTGCGAACCAGAATCTTTATATCGATCAGCCCTTCCGAACTCTGCACGATGGCCAGGTTCGACGACGACTCTACCGTACCCGGGAAGTCGTGCAACATGCTGATTACCCCGTTCTGGCAACCTTCGATCGCATTAATCAAATCGTCCTGGATTTCTTCGGGAATCAACGTGGCGGGCAATTCCGTCATTTCGGCTTCGAAGCGAATCTGTTCTTCGATCCCGGCATATTCCCGGCGGAATAAATCCTGGTAATCGGCCACCAATTCCCAAAGGGCTTCCACATTATCGCCCGGCAAGGTGACTACCGCAAAGGCTTCCCGCGGAATCGCATTGCGAAGCGATCCGCCTTCCACCCACGACAGGCGCACGCCGTAATCGCATACCGCCTCTTTGAGGAAACGGAACATTAATTTATTCGCATTCGCCCGTCCCAGGTGAATATCCACCCCGGAATGGCCGCCTTTCAAGCCCGTCAGATTCAGTTTTACCGCTACGTCGCCTTCGGGGATGTAGGGATCGTCTTTATATTGGAACGAGATGTTCAAATCGGCACCTCCGGCACAACCTACAAACAATTCGCCTTCTTCTTCAGAGTCGCAATTTAATAAGATACGCCCTTTCAGGAAACCCGGTTTCAAACCGAAAGCGCCGTCCATGCCCTCTTCTTCATTCACGGTGAAGAGCGCTTCCAGTGGGCCGTGTTTCAGATCCGGATCGGAGAGCGCCGCCAGGGCGAACGAAGCGCCGATACCGTTGTCGGCTCCTAACGTGGTTTCGCGCGCCTTTACCCAATCGCCGTCGATATAAGCGTCGATCGGGTCGGTCAGGAAGTCGTGCTTGACCGACGAATTTTTTTGGGGAACCATATCCAGGTGAGCCTGCAGGATAACCGTTTTCCGTCCCTCCATTCCCGGTGTGGCCGGTTTGCGGATCAGGACATTCCCTACTTCGTCGCGCAGGGTTTCCAACCCCAGTCCTTTACCAAACGATTCGATGAAACGGGTTACTTGCTCCATGTGCCCGGTAGGACGAGGAATTTGCGTGAGGTCGTAAAAATAACCCCATACCTGTTTCGGAGATAGATTTTTGATTTCTGCTGACATAGAAACTAATTTTTCAGTTGGCGGCGGAAAGGCGACAAACGGCTCCGGCGTGCTGCCGGCCGACGGCCATCCTTCGTGGCAACCTGGTTTTATAATATGAATAAATCAAGCATAACAAAAGTTTTTCTTGCCCGGCTACTTCCAGCCGGTACCGACCGCTCAGGGCGCTTACGCCACCGCCTCTTTCCGGTGGGTAAGCGGAAGCGCCACCACGCCGAACAATCCGCAAAGCCCCGTCCAGACCGTTTGTACGGTATGAACCACCAGTGCAAAAGCGGCGGCATCGTTTTCGTTTACGCCGAAACAGACCAAAGTGGCGATCACCATGAAATGCCAAGGCCCGATTCCCCCCTGCACCGGTACGGCTACGCCGATACTGCTCATGGTAAAAGCGATCAGTCCGACGGAGATGCCCAAGTCGCGGGTAAAATCGAAAGCGTAAAACGTGATATAAAAGTAACAAAAATAACCGGCCCAGATGGCGAGCGTCTCCAGCAGGAACAGCCCTTTAGCTTTCATCAACCAGACGCTTTTCATACCGGCCCATACGTTGAGCAGCATCTTTTTCGCTTTCTGAACCAGCGTAAAGTTACTCATATAAGTGAAAACAAACCAAATTCCGGCAATAAAAATAACGGCCGCCACATAAATCCAAATCGAATTGAACATACCCCTGAATCCTTCCAGCAGGGCCGGATTCTTAGCGAAGAAGCTGATAAAGAAGTTGATATTGAAGATGAAAATCATCAACGTAATCAATCCGACCATAATCGTATCGCTCACCCGGTCGATCAGAAGCGTACCTAGCAATTTGGTAAACGAAATTTTATCGTATTTGGAAACCACGCCGCAACGCCATACTTCCCCTACGCGGGGCAGCACGAGATTGACGGCATAATTGCCCAACACGGCATAAATAACGTCGCTCATTTTAAACCGTTCGCCCAACGAACGGATAAGCAGGCCCCAGCGCAGGCCGCGGATGATATTGGCCGCCAGCCCGAAAAGAAGGGAAAAGAGTATGATATCGTAGCGGACGCCTTCTTTGACGACGTGCCAGATTTCGGAAATATCCATTTTCCGATATAAGAACCAAAGTAGCAAACACCCGAAAACCAGCGGCAGGAGTATTTTGAGCGTTGTCCTGAGAATGCTTTTAAAATCCATATATGAGTAGGGTACTTTAAATTATTTGTTGTATTTTTGTGCGTTTACCAAGATAGCCGTAGGCCTAGTGCTGAGGGCAACTGTTTGTTATTCGAGCCTTGCCAAGGTACAGGCTATCTTTGTCTTATTTTAAGGCGAAGAGCGTGTGAACAAAGGGCAGAAGCGAGCAAGTATACTTGATTGGTGTGCCCCCGTGCAGCCTGTCTTCGCTATTTTAAGGCAAAGATAGTGCAAACTGAGTGCAAAGCCAAATTTGTTTGGGTTTTGCTGGGGTGCAGCCTATCTTCGCTTATATAAAGCAAAGATAAGCATAATATTTTAATACGAATCTTTTACCCCCAAAGAAGTAAATGAGATTAGTAAAACCGAAAAAATCGCTGGGACAGCATTTTCTGAAAGATCTTGCCGTTGCCCGCCGCATAGCCGATACGCTCGACGCCTATCGGCAGGAGCCGGTGCTGGAGATCGGCCCCGGCATGGGGGTACTCACCCAGTTTCTGTTGGAAGCCGGCCACGACCTGACGGTGGTAGAGCTTGATACCGAATCGGTGGATTACCTGAAGCAAAATTTTCCGGCGTTGGAAGGCCGCATCCTGGCGGAAGACTTTCTGAAACTCGATCTGGCCCACCTTTTTACGAAGCCTTTTTGCGTGATCGGGAATTATCCCTACAATATATCCAGCCAGATCTTTTTCAAAGTGCTTGAATACAAAGACCTGATACCCTGCTGCTCAGGCATGTTGCAGAAGGAAGTGGCCGAGAGGCTGGCTGCCGGCCCGGGCAGTAAAACCTACGGTATCCTGAGCGTATTGTTGCAAGCCTGGTACGACGTGGAATACCTCTTTACGGTGAGCGAAACCGTATTCGACCCGCCCCCCAAAGTGAAAAGCGGGGTGATCCGGGCCACGCGCAACGGGCGCACCGCGTTGGGCTGCGACGAAAAACTCTTCAAAACAGTGGTGAAAACCTCGTTCAACCAACGACGCAAAACCCTGCGTAATTCCATGAAACCCCTCTTGGGAAAAGATTTTCCGGAGTATGCCCTCCCGATTTTCGATAGACGTCCCGAACAACTTTCGGTAGAAGAGTTTATCTACCTTACCAACCTGACCGACCGGTACCTGAAAGAAAAACCGGCGGCCGAGAACGCTGCAAACGAATAACGACCATGATTGAACTGACGAAAGACTACATCGAAACACTCAAGCGCATCATCGAACAAAAAGAAGATGCCAAGGCGCAAGCCATGCTCCAGGATTTGTATCCGGCCGATATTGCCGAATTGTATCAGGAGCTGAATTTGCAGGAAGCCATCTACCTCTACCTGCTGATGGACGGCGACAAAGCGGCCGACGTGTTGATGGAACTGGATGAAGAAGACCGGCATAAGTTGCTGAAAGAACTTCCGAACGAATTGATTGCCAAACGGTTTGTCGATAATATGGAAACCGACGACGCGGTCGATTTGATGCGGGAGCTTGACGAAGACACCCAGGAAGAAATTCTTTCGCATATTGAAGACGTGGAACAGGCCGGCGACATCGTCGACCTCTTGAAATACGACGAAGACACGGCCGGCGGTTTGATGGGTACGGAAATGATCGTGGTCAACGAGAATTGGAGTATGCCCAAGTGCATCGACGAGATGCGCAAGCAGGCCGAAGATATGGACGAAATTTATTATGTATACGTTGTCGACGACGACGAACGTTTGCGTGGCGTGTTGCCGCTCCAACGACTGATTACCAACCCTTCGGTGTCGAAAATCAAGCACGTGATGAAAAAAGACCCCATTTCGGTGCGCGATAGCGACAGTATCGAGGAGGTGACCGAGACGATCGAGAAATACGACCTTGTGGCGCTGCCCGTCATCGATAGCATCGGGCGCCTGGTGGGGCGCATTACCATCGACGACGTCATGGACGAAGTGCGCGAACAACATGAACGCGATTATCAGTTGGCTTCCGGTATCTCGCAAGACGTGGAAACTTCCGATAATGTGTTTACCCAAACGGCGGCGCGTCTGCCCTGGTTGTTGATCGGCATGATCGGCGGGTTGGGCAATTCCGTCATTTTGGGCGGATTCGAAGGAAACCTGGCGGCCAATCCCAAG
>DBFJSK010000664.1:0-9651 GCA_048403675.1 Tannerellaceae bacterium
CTGACAATACGGTACCCTACTTGAAAGGGATAGCCGAACCCTTCGCCGACGTAATCTATCTGAACGCCCCCGAATTCACCCCCCAAGCCGTACGCGATGCCGACGCGTTGATTGTACGCAGTATCGATAAATGTACGCAAGGCCTACTGCAAGGCAGCCGGGTCAAACTCATTACCACCGCTACTATCGGCTTCGACCATATCGACACCCGTTACTGCGAGCAGGTGGGTATCACCTGGAAAAATGCGCCCGGATGCAATGCCGTCTCGGTGAGCCAATATGTGGTAGCTTGCCTCGTGGCCCTTTCCGTGCGACGCAGCGAACCGCTGAAAGGTAAAACCCTCGGCATTGTAGGTGTAGGACATGTAGGAAAAGAAGTGGAAAAACGATGCGCCGCCCTGGGCCTCCGCATTTTGCGCAACGACCCGCCCCGCGCCGACCGGAAAGGAAGCGCCGGGTTTGTTTCGCTCGACCAGCTTGCCGAAGAAGCCGATGTGATTACGCTCCACACGCCCCTTACGAAAGAAGGGCCTTACCCCACTTTCCATCTGGCCGACCAAGCTTTTTTCGGAAAATTAAAAAAACGCCCCTGGTTCATCAACAGTTGCCGCGGCGCAGTGCACGACACCAGCGCCCTGCTCGATGCCCGCCGCCAAGGTAAAATAGGCGCTCTGATTCTGGACTGTTGGGAAAACGAACCCCGCATCGACCGCGAACTGCTGGCGGCAGCCGATGTAGCCACCCCGCATATCGCCGGTTTTTCGGCCGACGGCAAAGCCAACGGCACCCGGGCCTGTCTGGAACAAATCGGGCGTTTCTTCCGTCAAAGGGTCGAAAAAATAGGGGAAGTCGTTCCGCCCCCCCTCACCGATCCGGTCATCGACCTCGACCAATTTGCTTCCGCCAGAATCGCCGGCGCCCTGCTGAAAGCTTTCGATCCGCGCCCGGTAGATGAAGCGCTCCGCCGCTCTCCCGACCGGTTCGAAGCCTTCCGCTCCGCCTACGCCCATCCGCGGGAGTACAGCGCCTATACGATCCGGCACGCCGCTCCGTTTGAAGCCGACATACTGGAAAAAATAGGATTCCGGATGGAAAGATAACACCGCCAACGGCTCAGCCGCGCAGCACGGTTTCCTCGATCACCTGGGGGTAATGCGCATATTCGAGTGCATGCACCCGGCCGGCCAGCGTATCGGGCGTATCGTCGGCCAGCACCGGACAGGTAGCCTGAAAAATAATATCGCCTTCGTCGTAACGTTCATTAATATAATGAATGGTAATACCCGACTGCTTTTCGCCCGCGGCCAGCACCGCTTCATGCACATGGTGTCCGTACATTCCCTTGCCCCCGTAGGAAGGCAACAGGGCCGGATGGATATTGATAATCTTTCCCGGAAACGCATTCAGCAAGACATCCGAAATTTTGTTCATGAACCCGGCCAATACGATAAACTCCACATCGTACTCCGCCAATTTGTCGAGCACCGGCGCACCGGCCACAAATTCATCGCGTGAAAACACGAACGAGGGGATTCCGAGCGCATTCACCCGGGCGTGCACCCCTACCCAGCGATTGTTCGACAAAACGACGGCCACTTTAATAGTTTCACTTTTAGAGAAGTATCGGGCTATATTTTCGGCGTTCGTACCCGAACCGGAGGCAAAAATGGCAATGTTTCTCATATTTTGAAGTGTTTAAATGCACAAGAAAAGAAAAAATGTGCAGTTTTCGGCATTTTTAGCGCATTAAATTTGCTTTGTAACATAAAAAATTCTTTTCTTTGCACTGCAAATTTAAAAAGTATATTCGTATTTATTAATCTAAATTGAAAAAGTTATGTCTGAAGTTGCTGAAAGAGTAAAAGCTATCATCGTTGACAAATTGAGTGTTGAAGAAACAGAAGTTACAAACGAAGCAAGCTTTACGAACGATTTAGGAGCAGACTCGCTTGATACCGTTGAATTGATCATGGAATTCGAAAAAGAATTCGGCATCTCGATTCCCGACGATCAGGCAGAAAAGATTACGACAGTAGGTGACGCTGTTAAGTACATCGAAGAAAACGCGAAGTAATCCCTTATTAAAGGTATGGAATTAAAAAGAGTTGTAGTAACAGGTCTCGGAGCTATTACTCCCTTGGGTAATACCCTGCCCGAAACATGGGAAGGCATTCTCGAAGGGAAAAGTGGAGCCGGGCCTATTACTCATTTTGACGCATCCAAGTTCAAAACCCAGTTTGCATGCGAAGTGAAAAATTTCGATCCGTTGAAACACATGGATCGGAAAGAGGCCCGCAAATACGACCTCTACGCCCAGTATGCAGTGGTATCAGCCGAAGAAGCCGTAAACGATTCCGGGCTGGATATCGAAACCGAAAATAAAGACCGTATCGGGGTTATTTTCTCGGCCGGCATCGGCGGTATCCGTTCGTTCGAAGACGAAGTACGCGGTTACGATCCGGAACGCGGCCCGCGGTTCAACCCCTTCTTCATCCCCAAAATCATTGCCGATATGGCCGCCGGCCACATCTCGATGAAATACGGATTCAGAGGGCCGAACTTCGCCACCGTTTCCGCTTGTGCCTCTTCGACCAACGCCATAGCCGACGCTTTCAACTACATCCGTCTGGGCAAAGCCGACGTGATTGTAAGCGGAGGAGCCGAAGCAGCGGTAGCGATCGTGGGTGTAGGCGGATTCAACGCCATGAACGCTCTTTCCACACGTAACGATTCTCCCGAGACGGCCTCACGTCCATTCAGCGCCAGCCGCGACGGTTTCGTTATGGGAGAAGGAGGCGCCGCACTGATCCTGGAAGAAATGGAACACGCCCTGGCCCGCGGAGCCAAGATATACTGCGAAATCGCAGGCACCGGCCTTTCCGCCGACGCTTACCACCTGACCGCTTCCCATCCCGAAGGACTGGGCGCCAAGCTGGTGATGCGCAACGCACTGGAAGATGCCGGCATGAAGCCCGAAGACATCGACTATATCAATGTACACGGCACATCTACGCCGGTAGGCGATATTTCGGAAGTAAAAGCGATCAAAGAAGTATTCGGCGACCACGCTTACGAACTGAACATCAGCTCTACCAAGTCGATGACCGGCCACTTGCTGGGCGCCGCCGGAGCCATTGAAACCGCCATCTGCGCGCTGTCGGTAAAGAACGACATCGTTCCCCCGACCATCAACCACGCCGAAGGCGATGAGGATCCGGAAATAGATTACAACCTGAATTTCACATTCAATAAAGCCCAAAAAAGAGAAGTGAGAGCAGCCCTATCGAACACATTCGGATTCGGAGGCCACAACGCTTGCGCTATTGTAAAAAAATTTGTGAAATAACGTGTTTACCCAATTATACAAAAGGATAAGGCTCCTTTCGAAAAGAAGTAAGGAGCCTTATTTGTCTATATATAAAATTGTAGGCTTCTACCCGGACAACATCCACCTGTACGAGCAAGCCTTTCTCCACAAATCCTCCTCGATCGAAGCCGGCGACGGCCGCTGGATGAACAACGAACGGATGGAATTTCTGGGGGACGCCATTCTCGACGCCATCGTAGCCGATATTGTATACAAACACTTCCAGAACAAACGGGAAGGATTCCTGACCAACACCCGGTCGAAAATCGTGCAACGCGAAACGCTCAACCGCGTAGCCGTAGAATTGGGACTCGACAAAATGGTCGTTTATTCCGCCAAACTCAACTCCCACAACAACCACATGTACGGCAACGCCCTGGAGGCCCTGATCGGCGCCATTTACCTGGATAAAGGCTACGATACTTGCTACCGTTTCATCCGCGACGTGATTATCAAAAAATACATCGATCTGGACAATATCGCCAAAAAAGAGGTGAATTTCAAATCGAGCCTGATCGAGTGGAGCCAGAAGAACAAACTGGAAATCAGCTTCGAACTCATCGAATCGTTCACCGACAACGACGGCAACCCGGTATTCCAGACCGGCGTCTTCCTGGCCGACGAACAAATCGGCGTAGGCATCGGCTATTCCAAGAAAGAATCGCAACAGAACGCAGCTAAAATGGCAGTCAAGAAACTGCGCACCGACAAAGATTTCCAACAATTCGTTTCCGAACTGAAAAAGAAACGCACCGGCGAAAACACGTCCGACCAGGAATTCGACACCCTTCCCGACGAAGAGGGAAAATAGCCGGGCGAAAAACCACCTCTTCCTTCCGCTTTGCGGCATCCGCCGGAAAAACAAGTTTTTCCCGTCCCGAAAAAAACGAATCCGTACCGGCCAAGCTTCCCCCTTCCTGTATTTTTTTTATTTTCCGGAAAATAGATGCCTATGCAATTCAGATTCCATGCCAGTGTAATTCGAATTGCATGCCTATCCAATTTCACTTTCATCGGCATGCGATTCGCCTTTCTTCTCAGAGTAAATGTAATTAGCTAGCTATCAATGAAATAGAAAATACGTTTTCTTTCCTTTTTCCGCTTCCCCTTCTTGTATTATTTTTTTATCAGATCGATAACGCGCTCCACATCCGCCGGATGTAAATCGGGATGTATCGGTAGGCAAATCACTTGCTCCGCCATCCGGTAAGCTTCCGGCAAATGCCCCCTGGATGCCGAATCCAATCCTCTATAAGGCGGAAAAGTACAAAGTAAAGGATAAAAATAACGCCGGCCATTCACGCCGGCCGCTTTCATCTTTTCGTACAACGCATCGCGACTCATCCCATACCGCTCTTGATCTACGAAAATGGGGAAATAGCCATAATTGGCTTTCACGTCGGCTCTCTCTTCGAAATACCGGATACCGGGAATCGCCCTCAAACCCTCCTGATACAATAAAGCGACACGCCGGCGAGCCACTATGGCCTCGTCGACATACTTCAACGCCAACCAACCATAGGCCGCCCGCACCTCGTCCATCTTTCCGTTGATACCCGTCGCCCGCACCGTCGTTTCATCTTCGAAGCCGAAATTCCGCAGGTAATCGATCCGTTTTTTAGTCTCCGCATCGTGGCAAATCAAAGCGCCCCCTTCAAAGGTATGATACACCTTGGTGGCGTGGAAACTCAGGGTAGCCAGATCGCCTTCCCCCACCAGCGGACGCCCTTGAACCTCCACCCCGAAGGCCTGCGCCGCATCGTAAATGACGGGCAAGCCGTGCCGGGCGGCAATCTCCCCGATGCGGGCCGTTTCACAAGGAAGTCCGTAGATATGTACCGGAAGAATTGCTTGGGTACGGGCAGTAAGGGCCGCTTCGATTTTTTCGGGATTCATTTGGCCCGTAGCCCCATCTATATCCACAAAAACCGGCCGGATACCGCTCCAGGAAAGCACATGGGCCGTAGCCACAAAACTATAAGGCGTGGTAATCACTTCGCCGGTAATGCCGAGCGCATGCAAGGCGCAGAGCAAGGGCAGGGTGCCGTTTGCAAACAAACTGATATAGGGTACGTGCAGATAGGCGGCCAGGGCTTTTTCCAGTTCCCGATGGTAATAACCGTCGTTGGTAAACCTTTTCGTTTCCCATATATTCTCCAGCAGAGGGATAAATTCCGACAGCGGGGCTATCAAAGGAGAGGTCACGTTGATATTATCCATAACGAAGGGTATAAATGGAACAGACAGGCTTAACCTTTAAAGGATTAATTTGATCGCATACCGATGAACGGCATTTGCGAAGTGCAGAAGATCGATCAATCGCCGAAGGATACCCCCATCCGGCGTCCCTGTAAAATAAGGTCGTTATCGGGCGTCACCAGTTTGAGCTTGCCGGCCACCTCCTGAAGCGGGATGGAATCCACCCGATCTCCTTTCATGCACACCATCCGGCCGAATTGTCGTTCCGCAATCAATTCGGTAGCATGCCCCCCCAACCGGGTGGCCAGGTTGCGGTCGAAAGGCGAAGGGTTGCCGCCCCGCTGCGTATATCCCAACACCGTATCGCGGGTTTCGATACCTGTGGCGGCTTCGATGGCCTGGGTGATATAATCCGACGGACGTTTTTTCCCGGGCGTTTCGATGCCTTCCGCCACCACGACGATGGAATAAGGTTTGCCGCGATGCGCTCTATCGAGGATAGCGGCGTTGATACGGTCGAGATCGTAGCCCAGTTCGGGCAGCAGGATGACGTCGGCGCCTCCGGCCATACCGGCATACAGCGCGATCCAGCCGGCATGGTGCCCCATGACTTCCACCACCATCACGCGTTTGTGCGAACTGGCGGTGGAATGCAGCCGGTCGATCGATTCGGTGGCGATGTTCACCGCCGTATTAAAGCCGAAAGTGATGTCGGTACCCCATACGTCGTTGTCGATTGTTTTGGGCACGCCGATCACGTTCAGTCCCAGTTCCGAAAGCATGTTGGCCGTTTTTTGCGTTCCGTTGCCGCCGATGCAAACCAGGCAGTCTAAACCTAATTCTTCATAATTTTGTTTGATAACGAGGGGTTTCTCCGTGTCGCCCGAGGCCAGCAGCTTGCGGAACGGTTTCTCGCGGGAGGTGCCCAGAATGGTTCCGCCCAGATTGAGGATGCCAGACAGGCTGCGTTCGTCGAACACCTGTATATCCTTATTCAGCAGTCCTATAAAGCCGCTGTGGATACCGATTACGTCCATACCGTAGTGCATGATCGCGGTTTTGCCTACACCGCGGATGGTGGCGTTGATACCTGGACAGTCGCCGCCGGAAGAGAGAATCCCGATTTTCATTGTTGCGTTAAATTAGTACCCCACAAAGATATAAATAAAAAGAGAATGCCTACATTTGCAATTCATACAATATAAAAAGGAGCATGGATATTTTAACAAAGACGATTTCTTTAGTCTTCCGCCGGCGTCAGAAGATGATTGAAAGCTTTGCCGAGGATACCGACCGCATTCAGCAAAGACAGCTCGATGCGCTCCTGAGAGCAGCCCGACAAACTGCGTGGGGACTGAAATATGACTATAAACACATCCGTACCTACCAGGATTTCCAGCGTCGGGTGCCTTTACAAACGTACGACGATGTAAAGCCTTATGTAGCGCGCATGATTAACGGCGAACGCAATATCCTCTGGCCTTCCGTGGTTTGTTGGTACGCCAAAAGCAGCGGAACGACCAACGATAAGAGCAAATTCCTGCCCGTTACCCTCGACATCCTCCGGGGATGCCATTATAAAGGCGGCTTCGACTGTGTGGCGCTCTACCTGCGCAACAACCCCGAAAGCCGCTTTTTTTCGGGAAAAGGATTGATATTAGGGGGAAGCCACAGCCCTTCGCCGCTCAACGCACGGGCGCATTGCGGCGATCTTTCGGCCGTCTTGTTGCAAAATCTCAGCCCCTTGGTGAATTTGATACGCGTACCCGACAAGCGAATTATTCTGATGGACGAATGGGAAAGCAAAATCCGGGCGATCGTGGAGAGTACGTGGAGCCAGAACGTAAACAGCCTGTCGGGCGTACCCTCCTGGATGCTGGTTTTGATTAAAGCGGTGATGCAAAAAGCGGGAAAGGAATCGCTCGCGGAAGTATGGCCTAACCTGGAAGTTTTTTTTCACGGGGGCGTTAGTTTCGAACCTTACCGGGAGCAGTATCGGGCATTGATTCCGTCCGATAAGATGCACTATATGGAAACCTATAATGCTTCGGAAGGTTTCTTCGGCATTCAGGACGATCCGGCCGATCGCAGCATGTTGCTGATGCCCGATTACGGGATCTTTTTCGAATTTATCCCCATGAGTGAAATAGGGCATCCGGATGCGAAAGCGATTCCCTTGGAAGCGGTGGAAACGGGAAAAAATTATGCGATGGTCATCAGTACGTCGGGCGGATTGTGGCGGTATCTGATCGGGGATACGGTACGGTTTACTTCGCTCCGGCCGCCCAAATTCGTGATTTCCGGGCGTACCAAACATTTTATCAATGCTTTCGGAGAAGAGTTGATGGTGGATAATGCCGACAAGGCGATTGCGGAAACTTGCCGGGCGACGGGTGCGCGGGTGAAAGAATATACCGCAGCGCCGCTTTTTATGCTCGACCGGGCGAAAGGGCGCCATCAATGGTTTATCGAGTTCGACCGCATGCCGCCCTCGATGGACATATTTGCCGAAAAGCTCGACCGGACGTTGCAAAACCTTAATTCGGATTATGAGGCCAAACGGTATAAGGAAATCTCCCTTCAGCCGCTTGAAGTGATCGTGGCCCGCGAAGGCGTGTTTTATGAGTGGCTGCGGCAAAAAGGGAAACTGGGCGGCCAGCATAAGATTCCCCGGCTCTGCAACGAACGCACCTATCTGGAAGAATTGTTACCCCTCAACCAACTGTAAGGGTGCTTGTCCTTCGGGGGGGGGCACCGTGGACGTAGGTGCTCAGGGAGCTACTTTTCCCGAGTGCTTTTCCGGAGTACTTTCGATCCCGGTGCGCTTCTCCGGTATATTTCTTAAAAGGCCTATTTCAGCAGGTATCTACCAAAAGATATTTCTCAGCGGGTATTTCTCAGAAAGCGTAGGAAACATACACCCCGGCGCCTGCCGCACCCACGGTAGGCGTAAAAACCAGCGAATGGTTCCGGCGTACATTCATCCTGCGCGCAATGGCATTCCGCACCGGGAAATAGACCAGATAGGCTAATTCCACCGATAGAATCCCGAAACCGGCCCCGGCCACCACATCGGCCACCCAATGCCGGTTGTTGTACAACCGCGAGCCGGCTACGAACGCAGCCAGCGCATAACCGGAATAGGCGGCCACGGGATTGCTGTCTTTCAACTCCTTATAGGCCAGATGGGCACCCAGGAAAGCATTCGCCGTATGCCCGGAAGGGAAAGAATAAGGGCGACCGTCGGGACGCGTTTCGCGCACGGTATATTTCAGAGTGCGCGTCATGGCCGCGTTCATGCCTTCGGCCAAGACGACAAGGCAAAGCTGGTCGGCCCAATGATGTTTTTCTTTTCCCATCAAGTCGGCCACGAATACCCAGCCGAGCATGCCCCACTCCATATAATCGTCGATATGAATCCGCTTGACTGATTCTTTCCGATGGAATAAATGGAAATCATTCATCCCGTCGATAGCCGTTCCGACTGCGCCCACGGCGATCAAAGAGGCGGGCAGGATCAGAGAAGTCGGTTTGAAACGGTAAGAAACAATAGGGATAGGCCGCCTGCCGGGAACTTCCCGGGAAGAAACGACGGCGGTATCCGTACCCGCCACGGCCGGAGCGCCCGGTTGTTGCGCTTGCATCCGGCCTTCCATTCCTGTAAAGAAAGCCAGTAAGCAAAATATCCATCGGATTGCGTGTAACTGCTGCATCATGGGTGTAAAGAAACAAAAAATCCGGAAGAATGGCGAAGGAATGGGCAAGGAAGCGTTTATTCCGGCTTACGATTCTCTTTTTGCCGGCTGTATGCAAGGTTAATCTCCGGGAACTAGCTGTCGGAACCTGTATGTGTACCTTCCTTTTATTTCTTTAGGGATAAAACGTCTTTATTATTTACGAAGCTTTTCATCGTTGTACAAGGAATAAAATCAAGAAAGCTATTCGGCACCCACTTTGTCCTTAGCAAACGCCCGGCTAGTACTTTTTAAATTACTTTTATTATTATCTTAATAGATACCAATTCATTAGCACGCCACACTCTGCCCTATCGATTTTTATTTCACAAAATATTTTTCAATCGTCTT
>DBFJSK010000665.1:0-9527 GCA_048403675.1 Tannerellaceae bacterium
CAGGATCAGCATCAATGCTACCGGAACCACAATCAATAAGGTATGGATAGCATTTTGTAAATTTTCGAACTGCCCTCCGTATTCGAAATAATAACCGGGGTTCAGCTTCACCTGTTGCGCCAGCGTGTCCTGTATGGCTTGAACAACTTGCTGGATATCCGCCCCGCGCACATTCACTCCAATGACGATACGGCGTTTGGCGGCATCCCGGTTAATCTGCAACGGGCCGTTTACCAAATCGATCGAAGCCACTTCGCTTACCGGAATCTGAACCCCTTCGTCGGTACGGACAAAGAG
This sequence comes from Tannerellaceae bacterium, assembly GCA_048403675.1. GTDB lineage: Bacteria > Bacteroidota > Bacteroidia > Bacteroidales > Tannerellaceae > Parabacteroides. The sequence goes on from DBFJSK010000665.1 coordinate 298, forward strand.
TTTATCGAGGTTAAAATCGGCCACTTTTTCCTGATCCAACCGGACGACCAAATCAAAGCGGCGCTCATTTTCAAACACCACACCGCTGCTTTCTCCGGCATAGGCCGTACGGATAATCGTGTTCAATTCTTCTATATTGATGCCATAGCGGGCAATCTTTCCGCGGTTGTATTTCACGACCAACTGGGGCAATCCCATCGTTTGCTCCACAATGACATCCGAGGCGCCGGGTATTTTTTCCACCCATTGGGCTGCCTCTTTGGCTTTGGTATACAACTCGTCGGTATCTTCGCCGTAAAGCTTTACGGCAATATCGGCTTTGGCGCCTGTCATCAATTCATTGAAACGAAGCTGGATGGGTTGCGAGAAATTAAACTCGGCCCGGCTGGAAAGCGGCAGGAGTGCCTCCTTCATCTTTTCTACCATCTCGGCCCGGCTGGAAGCGCTCGTCCACGCTTTGAAAGGCTTCATGATAATCATCACATCTGCATCTTCCACCGCCATGGGGTCGGTGGGAACTTCCGCTGTTCCGATCTTCGCCACGACATGCCTGATTTCCGGAAATTCAGTTTTCAATATTTTTTCGGCTTCTTTCGAAACTTCAATACTTTCGGTAAGTGAACTGCCGGCCGGAAGCGTCATCTGCATCGCAAAATCTCCCTCATCCAAGGTAGGGATAAATTCGGCCCCTAAACGGGTAAACAAAAATAAGGAAAGTGCCAAGGCGACAAACGCCGTTGCGACAGTTGCTCCCGTGAAGCGTAAACAATAGCCCAGGACACGGGCGTAGATTGTATTTAATTTCGCAAAAAAACGGTCGGCGAATGTAGGCTTCGACACGATATGGCGTTTTAAGAACAAGGAGGCCATCATCGGTACATAAGTCAACGAGAGGAATAAAGCGCCGATAATACAAAATACCAGCGTTTGAGCCATAGGGGTAAAATATTTTCCTTCGATACCGGTCAAGGTGAGGATGGGAAAGAATACGATTAAAATGATGAATACCGCAAACGTGGCTGAACGCACGACCCCGGAAGCTCCTTTCTCGACTTCTTTATCCATTTCTTTGGCCGAGAGAATACAGCCTCTGAACCTGGCGCTGTAGAGGTGGGCCAGTATGCCCTCCAGAATGACGATAGAGCCGTCTACCACGATCCCGAAATCTATGGCTCCCAAGCTCATCAGATTGGCTGAGACATTGAAAATACGCATCATAATAAAAGCGAAGAGCATGGCTAATGGGATAACCGACGCCACAATAAGGCCGGCCCGCAGATTGCCCAGAAATAGAATCAGCACCAGAAAGACGATTATCGCTCCCTCGATCAGGTTGTGTATGACGGTCGACATATTCCGATTGACCAATTCGGAACGGTTCAGGTAAGGTTCGATACGAACGCCTTCGGGCAGGATCTTCTGTAGCTTATCCACCCTCTTCTCCAATTCGCCCGTTACCACATTGGCATTGGCGCCTTTCAGCATCATCGCGATTCCCCCTACGCATTCCCCTTCTCCGTCCATCGTCATGGCGCCGAAACGTTTGGGTGCGCCGAAATGTACCGTACCGAGGTCGCTGATGCGGATGGGGATGCCGTTTCGATTGGCCACGACAACCTGTTCTATATCTTTCGTACGGCTTATCATGCCTTCGGAACGGATATAGTAAGCCCTGTTTGCCTTTTCTATATAACTTCCTCCGGTGTTTTGGTTGTTTTTGGTCAATGCCTCGAATACTTCTCCTATCGTAATATTGAGGGAGAAAAGAACGTCGGGATCGACTGCCACTTCGTATTGTTTGAGGAAACCGCCGAAGCTATTAATCTCGACAATGCCGGGTATGCCGAAAAGTTGTCGTTTTACGATCCAGTCCTGAATGGTACGCAGCTCCATGGCATCGTATTTGTCTTCATAACCCGGATCGACTTTCAGGATGTATTGGTATATTTCGCCCAAACCGGTCGTAATGGGCATCATTTCGGGCGTCCCCAGTTCGGAAGGTATTTCGCCGGCCACGGTTTGTATTTGTTCGTTTACCAACTGGCGGGCATCGAGCGTAGGCACCTCTTCTTTAAACACGACGGTAACGACCGAAAGGCCGAAACGGGAAACCGAACGGATTTCCGTTACGTTCATAATGTTACTCATGACTATTTCCACGGGCATCGTGATGAGCTGCTCCACTTCTTGCGGGGCCAGCGTGGGCGAGACGGTGACAATTTGTACCTGATTGTTCGTAATATCAGGAACGGCATCAATGGGAAGCGTCAGCATGGAATAAATTCCGCCTATCAAAAGAAACAGGGTGGTAAGCCCCACGAATAGTTTCTTCTTTATGGAAAAACGAAGGATAGCATCGAACATATTTTTTGTTTTTATAGCACAAATAGTGCAAACCGAGTGCAGAAGCAAGCTAGGCTTACTTTTGCCCAGGCGCCGCCTATTTTCGCTTATTCAGAGCAAAAATAAGATATTCGTTTTGGCTGCCGCATCGGTTTGCACCGAACCGGCTTTTTCCGTCTATGAACCGGCCGTTTCCGTTTTTAAACGGAAAAAACGCCGGCAACCGGACGGCTCGTGGGAGGCCGGCAAAAGCAGTTTTCCTACACGCGGCCAAGTGGAGAAAAACGATCTAAAGAAAAGGGCGCCACAAGCTAAAGGAGGCTTTTTCTTCCAACGTTTTTCCTTATTAAAGCTTCTGATCCGAAAAAGCGGAAACAGGGGGTCGGAAAACGTTTCTTCCATCGCGGAAAGAGGTAGAACCGGCTTCCGGCTTATTGTATGATTTAATTCCACAGAAAAATATACCGGCATGTTTTTTCCATTGCATGCTTATGAAATCCGAATCGGATGCCTATGCAATTTACATTGCATGCTTATGGAATCGGCTTTTCTTCGCAGTCCTTTTTTTTATTTTCTCAATACATTGAAAATCAACCGTATACAATCACAGAGCGAAGACCGATTTTCCATCGATACTTATTGTATTTTTCGGACTATATTTTATCAATTTCCCTTCCCTTCTTTTCGTGCCCGTATTCCCTAAAAATACAACGAATTTCTTTGAAATGCGCACGGGTTCCTCAAGCTGAATTTTTCCGGCAGAATTTCTGAAGTTCAGTTAGGGCCAGATCGATTGTCCGGGAATTATCCTACAAATCGGAAAGGCTGGCTTTTTTGATAATACCCCAATCTCTTTCTTGGGAAGTCGCTTTTTCATACAGTGCAAGATCTGTAGGATAGGAGCCGAATGCGCCTATTGTGTCTCGCACGTTGCCGGCCATCTGTTTCAGCCTTCCTGGTTATTGAACAGGAGGAAGGCTGAATTGTTTTTTAAATGACGTGGTAAATGCGACCGGTTCTTGCATCCTGCCTGCAAACAAGCGCAACGAAGAGGATTCCTCTGGATTGCGCTTTTCGATTTGATGCGGAATAAAGGGGGAAAGGGAAGAAACGAAAAAAAGGCCGTTTCATTTTCCGAAGGGGAATCTCCTAAGTTTGCCGAGCTACTTTCGGGATTCATTTCATCGGGCTTGAAACGGCCTTTTTAATCCCCTTGCTTCCTCCCGGGCGGGGGAAGCAAGGGGTTTTCTTTTTTCCGGGAAAAGATTTTATTTTCCTTCGATTTTCCCGGTTGAGAGGAGGGTGTTTACAGATGGTTTTTATTACTTATGGGTGGCCTCCAATACAAATTTCAAGGTGCCGGCATTTACCAGTTCTTCCTGCGAAATGGTATATCCTTTCAATCGTTTTCCTCCGGCCGTTACTTCTTTGATGTAAATATCTTCCGGTTGCTGATGCATCGATTCGATGACCAGTTCTCCTTTGGGATAGAATTTTTTGTTCAACTCGATCGTGACCTTGTTGAAGGTGGGCGAAGTAAGGACATAATTCACATCACCCGGGCAGGCCGGATAGAATCCCATCATCGAGAAGATGGCCCAGGCGGACATCGTACCGGTATCTTCGTTGCCGGGTACGCCGTTGGGGGCGTTGTGGTAATAGTCTTTCAGGAGTTGCCGCACTAATTTCTGCGTACGCCAGGCTTCTCCTTTGAAATAGCTGAACAAATAGGGATAAGCAATATCCGGTTCGTTGGCCGGATCGTAATAGCCTTTATCGAAGACGGTCTGCAATTTGTCGACAAACTTTTTGTCGCCTCCCATCAGCTTGGCTAATCCTTTAATATCGTGCGGTACGTAGAAGGTGTAATTCCAGGCGTTTCCTTCATGGAAACCGGGGCTGGGTTCGAAATTCTCGCCTTGTTTGGGGTCGAAGGGCGAATAGAAGGTGCCGTCGGGCAGGATCGGACGAAGCGTGCCGAATTCTTTGCTGTAATAGTGTTTATAGCCCAAGGCTCGCTCACGGAACAGTTTGGCGTCTTCTTTCTTACCGAGTGCCTGGGCGAAATTGGCCAGGTTCCAATCGGCAATGTAGTATTCGAGGGCATGCGATACCGAATTGTCGTAGGGTTCGCGCAGGGGCACATAGCCTTTGCTGAAATAATCGTTGGCATCGGGCCGGAGCAGGTTGAATTCGCCCGGCGTAGTGGCTCCTTTTTTCATGGCTTCATATGCGGTTTCTACGTCGAAATCGCGCAATCCTCGCATCCAGGCGTCAACAATATAAGGTATGGAGGGGTCGCCTTCCATCGTAAAGGTTTCCCGGCCGTAGAGTTCCCACTTAGGCAGCCAGCCGTTTTCTTTGTACATATCGATCATCGAACGGATAATGTCCAACTGGCGTTCGGGATAAAGCAAGGTCATCAGGGTGCTTACATTCCGGTAGGTGTCCCAGAGGGAAAATACGGTATAGCGGTTGCCGGTGGTATGGCCTACTTTCAAGCTTTCCATCATGGGGTATTCGCCGTTGACGTCTTGAATAATATTCGGATGGATCAACAGATGGTACATGCCGGTATAGAAAATGGCTTTTTCATCGTCGGTGCCGCCTTCCACCCGTACCTTCGAAAGGTCGTTGTTCCACAGGGCAAAGGCGTCGGAACGGACTTTTTCAAAGTTGAAATCCGGCTGTTCGGTATTCATATTCAGCCGGGCGTTCTCGATGCTGACAAACGAAACGCCCATCTTTACTTCGATCGCTTCGTCGGCTTCGGTGTCGTAGGTGAACCAAACGCCCACGTCGTCGCCGCTCATCTCGCGGGTATAGCTGGTATATAATTTATATTTGCCGGCGTAAATGTCCCATTCGGCTTCCACGCCTTTCATGGGGCGTTGTTTTTTCCAATAGCCCATCTGCCGGGGGGCTTTACTTACTTTCATGACAAAGTAGATGGGAAAAACGGCTTGGGGATTGTAGCAAAAGGTACCGAGCAATTTGCTGCCTTCGATTTCGGTATCGTTTACAATGCGTACGGTAGCGCCTGTTTCGTTGGTCAAGCCTTCGCCGAGGTTGAGCAGGATGTTTCCTTGTCCCTTCGGAAAGGTAAAACGGCTCAGGCCGGTGCGCATCGTGGCGGTGGCTTCCGCTTTAATATTGTATTTGGTCAGCCGGTTCGCATAGTATCCGGCACGGGCCGTCTCATCGCTATAATGGCTGCCGTAAGCTTGGTAATCCACATTCAGCTCGCCGGTCGTGGCCATCAGCAGCAGGCTACCTAAATCGGGGCATCCTACCCCGCTGAGGTTGACGTGCGAGAAGCCGGTGAAATAGTCGTTGTCGGAGGTATAAGGCGCCGACCACCATTGGCTGTCTTTATCGAACCGGTTGGTTTTCGATCCCATCACATTGAAGGGGGTGACGCTCATCATGCCCTGGGGACAGATGGCGCCCGGATTGGTGGTGCCGTAATTGCTCGTCCCGATGAAGGGATTCACGTAATCGGCCGGTTGCTGGGCGGCGGCCAATAGGCTGCCGCTCAACAGAAGGGTCAAAAGTTGCTTCTTCATTTTTTGTTTATTTTATGGATTTAGTTGATTTTCTTCTCCGTGGAGGGGGAAATTACCAAATGACGATCTCGTCGGCAAAAATAAAGCCGTTGTTTACTTCCGAGGCTTTCAGCTGCACATACCGGGCCTTCCAGGGGCCTGTAAAGGTGTATTCCTGGAAAGCGAGGTCTTTATCTTGGTTGGAAAGCGTGGTGGGAATCACGCCTGCGGAGGTAAACTGCTTGCCGTCTTCGGAAAGCAGCAGTTCGACCTGGCCGGGCTGGAACACGCCGGGGCCGATCAGTTGCATAAAGCGGATGGAGACTTTGTGCAATTCGGCGGATTCTTCCATATCGATTACGCAGTCCAGATCGTTCAGGTAGCCTTGCCAGCGGCCGTCGAGGTAGGTCAGGCCGCCCCGGTAACCATCGACTAGGGCTTGTTGGCCGCCGGCCATATAGCCGTTGTATAGTTTGCTGTTGAAATGGATCGGTTTATAAATGCCGCGGTGGTAGTCTACTTTCTTCTCGGTAGGTGTGCCTTGCAATTGGCCGTCGCGGAAAATGGCGGCTACGATATGGGCCGAATCTTTTACGATAATCGGGCCTTGATAAAGGGCGGATTGCAGGGTAGGTCGGCTTCCGTCGGTGGTGTAATGAATTTCGGCGGGATACTTTTCGGCATCGAGGGTGACTTCGATCTGCTTGGAGAGTGTATCGACCGTCATGGTGGCTTCCAGTTCGTCGGAGAGGGTGAAAGGATGAAGCCCTTTTTGTTGCAAAACGGGAATATGGGCGTTCATCCGGGGTTTGAAGTCGGCCCAACTGCGAAGTTCCTGGGGTGTCCAGGCGATTTCGGCCAGGGCCAGGGCGCGCGGAAAGAGCATGTATTCCAGATGGTGGCTGTCGGGAATGTATTCCGTCCAGGTATTCGCTTGTACGCCGATGATGTGGTTTCTTTCTTCGACGGTGAGCGAATCGGCGGGGACGGGATTGTAGCTATAGACGCGTTTGATCGGCGTATAACCGCCGATGGCGTAGGGTTGCGTAGTAGGATCGGCTTGATAGAAGTCGAAATAAAGGTAATTGCCGGGGGTCATGATCACGTCGTGTCCCATGCGGGCGGCTTTGATGCCTCCGTTTTCGCCTCGCCACGACATGACGGTGGCTTCGGGGGCCAGGCCGCCTTCGAGTATTTCATCCCACCCGATGAGCTTGCGGCCTTTGGAGAGCAGGTATTCTTCGGCTTGATGGATCATGTAGCTTTGTAATTCGTCTACGCTTTTCATGCCTTTTTGTTTCATCAGGGCTTGACATTTGGGGCAGGTTTTCCAGGCGCTTTTTCCGGCTTCATCGCCTCCGATATGGATGTATTGGGAAGGGAAGAGTTCGATTACTTCGCCCAGAATATCTTCCATAAAGGTGAACGACTGGGGGTTGCCGATGCAAAAATCGCCATTTTGGTAGGGTTTGCCGGAACAGCTCAATTCGGGATAGGCGTAAAGCACTTCTTCCGAATGGCCGGGAAATTCGACTTCGGGAATAATCGTGATGTGGCGGTCGGCGGCGTAGGCCACCATTTGGCGAATATCGTCTTTGGTATAATAGCCTCCGTAAGCGCCGGGGGTGCCTTCGGGAAGGTAACGACGGTCTTTTCCGTCCCACCATTGTTGCCAGTCGGATTCGGTTCGGAAGGCGGCATCGGTGGTCAGTTTGGGGTATTTATCGCTTTGGATGCGCCAGCCTCCGGCGTCGGTGAGGTGCATATGGAGGGTGTTGAGTTTATAGGAACTCATCACATCCAGGAGTTTGAAGACTTCTTCTTTCGGAAAGAAATGGCGGGAGACGTCGAGATGGAGCCCGCGATAAGGAAAACGGGGGGCGTCGGAGATCTCCACGTAGAGTACGCCTTCGGGGGTAAGCAGTTGGCGAAGGGTTTGCCGGGCATAAAAGAGGCCGGCCTCGGAGGCGGCTTTTATTTCGATTCCTTGCCGGTCTACTTTCAACCGGTAGGCTTCCGGATGGGCGGGATCGAGTTTTTCATCGATCACAGAACGCAGGGTTCCGGATGTACCTCCGCTGATAAGCAAGTTGGTGTCGACTTTAAAATAGCCGTTGCCTATTTCCATTTGAGCGGGTTTGGGTATGAGGTTGGCTTGCACGTCCGGCCGGGGGGAGGTGCAGCCAGCCAACAATAAGGTACAGGTGGTAACCCATAGGGTTAGGCGTCTGATGGGTTGTTTTGGCAGTTTCATATAAAATGGTTGTTTTTAGGTGTTCGTTTCTTGGTGGGTAAATATACGAAGATTCGTTTTCACCGGAAAGAAAAGCAATCAAAATCGCATCAGCCGTAACGGGCTTCCGGCTATTTTAATCGATCGGTTTGGCAGCCGGTAAAAAACGGGGAAGTGAGGGGTTGGAATGGAAAGGGCAGCGTTAGGACTGAGAACACGCCCCTATACCCCGAAAAATCAAAAAAGGGAAAACCCCTTTCGAGATTTTCCCTTCGTATGAAAAAAAGCCGCACTGTAGATATGAACAAACTCCGTATGACAGGATTTGAGTGCTTTGCCACCTTTGTAATCCGCCGTGCGATGCATGCCCCGAAGGGTGCGGCCCGCCATTGGCGACAAGAGCTATGTCTCGGAATTAAAATAAACTGATGAGTTTCCCAATCGAACAAGTGCGGCTTAACTCATGTTTTATTTTTTCTTATTACAAAGATAAGAAGAAGATTTGAATCCGCCAAACATTTCAAGGGCATTTTCCAAGGAATTTTACAGACAATCCGACGCCTTGTTTTTAGAAGGCTGAAAGCCATTTTGTCCCTGCCCCCTCCCCTTCTTGTCCCTTCTTCCAACTCCACACGCCGACAGTTTACCGAGCCGCCCTTCTGGGTGTTTGTCGGTCTGTTCATTTAGCGCAAAGGTGTTCCGCAAAATGCAAAAAGCGCTTTCCCCCTATTTGAAGGGAAAAGCGCTTTTAGTTCTGTTGCTATACTGTAAACTTACTTTACCTTTGCTACGATAGCCTTGAATGCTTCGGGATGGTTCATAGCCAAATCGGCGAGCACCTTGCGGTTGATCTCGATGCCGGCAGCGTGCAATGCACCCATCAAACGCGAATAAGAAAGACCTTCCAAGCGGGCGGCAGCATTGATACGCTGAATCCACAAAGCGCGGAAGTTACGTTTCTTATTACGACGGTCGCGGAAAGCATACGTCAAACCTTTTTCCCAGGTATTCTTTGCTACAGTCCACACATTCTTGCGTGCGCCATAATAACCTCTGGTAAGTTTTAAAATCCGTTTTCTTTTTGCTCTTGAAGCAACATGATTTACTGA
>DBFJSK010000666.1:0-1966 GCA_048403675.1 Tannerellaceae bacterium
GCTACAGGAGGAAAAAAAGAAAACATTACTATTCCTCAGATGAGAAAAATGGATGCTGGAGATCGGGATGCCGATTCAGAAGATGAATGGGTAGACACGAGTAAATATAGAGGTATGGAAATAGAAGATATGAAGCTTTCCGAATTCGAAAAATCCATTCAGCATAATCCTACGCTGTTATAGAATAAGGAAATTACAAACCTTCCCCCATTTTTCTTACGGGAAGATGGAATGGCTTATACCGGGCCAGATCGCATCGTATTTTCGAATAGGATTAACTTCACAACGCAAACGAGTCTTTTTCCCTATCATTCATCCCTTCAATTCTTCATTTAGTAAGAGGAAGTGGCTTTATACCCTCCCCGATACACTAGTGATCGCTATTTCCTAAACCATTCTTTTTAAAACCGATTTGTCTCGGACTCGATATAAGATTTTTTGACATAGCTCTTTGGGCTGCTGCCGAACTTGAAAGTAAAATTCAATCTGACCAGCCGGGTTTCGCCGTATCCGTAACCGATGGTCTCGAAATTGTCGAACCGGTTGACCCCGTCCCAGTTGCTTGTCCAGAATACATCCGACAGGGATAATTTAACAATCGCCCTGTCGTCCAGAAATTTTTTCTGAAAGCCTATATTCACAAGTCCGTTACTTCCCATCACATCGGTCGAGCCGCCCAGTCGTTTGGAGGAATAAACTCCCAAAAGTTCAGAACGGATGCCCCAAAACAGAGGAAATGAAGTTTGTAAAGAAAAGCCGCAGGCCCAACGCTGCCGGTGGTAAAAACGTTGTGTATCGAACGCCATCTTATTATCCAGATGATAAACGCGACCGGAAAAATGAATATCCCACGCATGATAAAACCGGAGAGATTGCGATAGAGCCATTCCATAATAAATCTGAGTTCCCAGGTTTAAGGGAATCATGACGGTTTTGTCGGACCCTAACGTGTCGGTTATGCCCACCCGGTAATCGTGTGTTTTCGAATAGGATAGTTCGACCGAGGTCTTACGGTACTGATATTGCAATCCTACCCGATGGGTTTTCTGTGGCTTCAGAAAAGGATTGCCTTTCCAAGCGGACAGACCGTCAAGTGGTTGTTCGATCGGATTGAGGTCGGAATAAACAGGACGGTCGATCCGTTTGCCGTAACTGAGCGACAAGGTATGATTTTCATCCAAACGGTAGGTAACGCCAACCGAGGGGAAAAGATCCACATAATCTCTTTTTACGTGGCTTTCCCGGTTTATACTTCCCGGCAAAGGTAACAGGTGTCCGTTGGAATGTGTATATTCCAACCGGCAGCCAAGGTTAAACTGCCATTTATCGAAAAGCGTAAAATCATAAAGTAAATAACTTGCCAGGATCGATTCCGTATAGTGGAAATCATTCGACGCATCCAGGTCGACGATCTCGTCTGCGTTTGTGGTATCATATAAACTATATCCGTTTTTCGAAGCCACATTTGAAAACTTGATACCTCCCATCCATTCGCCTTCTCCTAGTTTTTGCCGATAATTGGAAGTGAGGGCATACAAATCGATGTCTCGTTTTCCGAACGAACGATAGTTGAGCACGGAATCTATTGTATGCATCGGCGAATAATAAGTGTTGGGCTGCTTATTTTTAGAATCCCCGCGAAACAGGCTGTAATCGAAATCAAAAGTCAAGGATATTTCTTCCGGTAAGTCATATTTATAGTTTACATTGAAATTATACCGATTGGCAATCTGATGGTAATATTCGCTTTCCGAGTAGATGGAGTAGAGCAAATTTTCTCCTTCGTACGAATCGTATACTTGGTTAGTGGTCTTGATGAGCCCCGGGCCGAACAAAAAATTTCCGGAGGCATGTATACCTACCTGATGATTGGAGTTTATTTCATAGTCAAGTCCTACCGCCGTAGCTACCGTATTTCTTTTATCCGTATCGTCGGAATGCGTGTCGAATAATTTGCCCGATTGCT
>DBFJSK010000667.1:0-4521 GCA_048403675.1 Tannerellaceae bacterium
CAGGATATGGGTAAGCATGGATAGTTTATCTTCCGTTTTCCGGACAATATAAGCCAGATTCTTCCGAAGAAAACTTTTCTGAAAAACGTTTTTCTCCCGAAAATGCAATTTTTCCTGGATATCCGTTACCACTTCAGGTGTAGCCGTTGCCGTCAGTGCCAGTACCGGAATGCCGGGCAATAGCTCCCGGACGTCGGCAATACAAAGATAAGAAGGCCGGAAATCGTATCCCCATTGCGAAATGCAATGACTTTCGTCGATCACCAGCAAGCATACCTTCATCGCCTGTAGTTTGGCTCGGAAAAGCTCGGTACCCAATCGTTCGGGCGATACATAGAGAAATTTATAATCTCCGAAAATACAATTTTCCAGTTGGGTGATAATTTCCTCCCGGCTCATGCCCGAATAAACAGCCGTCGCCTTGATGCCTATCCGGCGCAAATTATCCACCTGGTCTTTCATCAAAGCAATCAGGGGCGTTACAACCAGGCAAATTCCCTCCATTGCCATAGCCGGAACCTGGAAAGTAATCGATTTTCCCCCCCCGGTTGGCATCAGGCCCAGCGTATCCCGGCCAGCCGCCACCGAATGGATAATATCTTCCTGTAGCGGGCGGAAAGCCGGATACCCCCAATACTTTCCTAATATCTTATGGTAGACATCCACCGCTTCCCTTCATATATCCCCGGACTTAATATCTTTCACCATCAATTGGAGGGAAGTATTCCCGTTATACGTATTTTCTTCTATCGTATAACAGATATTAAACGGTTTCATTTCCTTGATATGACTGTTATGTTCACGCATCCCGAAAGCAATTCCGTGGATCGGCGTATTCGAATTGCCGTCGATCAGCTCCAGCTTGATATGTTCCAGCTCTTTGCCTACCAATTTACTGGTTCCGAAATCCCGCACGCCCAGCGAGCAGAATACCGGCTTTTGATTGTCGGGCCCGAAAGGACTCATTTTCTTTAAATCGGCCATGAAACGAGGTGTGATCTCTTTCAGGTCGAGGATCGCGTCGATGTCGAGCTGGGGAATCATTTGTTCGGGAATAATCTCTTCCGCAGCCAACCGGAGAAAACGTTCGGTGAAAGCTTCCAAATTTTCCTCTTTCAACGATAAACCGGCTGCATATGTATGACCGCCGAAATTTTCCAGCAAATCCCGGCAGCTCTCGATCGCCTTGTAAATGTCGAATCCGGTGACCGACCGGGCTGATCCCGTAATCAATTCCGACGACTTGGTCAGCACTACGGCCGGCCGGTAATATTTTTCCGTCAGGCGCGAAGCGACGATTCCGATCACCCCCTTGTGCCATCCCGGATTATACACGACGATCGCTTTGCGATCTTCCATATTCTCCACCTCGTCGATGATGGCGTTCGCCTCGTCGGTGATTTTCTTATCCAGTTCGCGGCGCTCTTCGTTATACTGGTTGATGTTCTCGCTTTTTTCGCGGGCGCTCACGCTGTCTTTCGACAATAAAAGCTCCACCGCCTCTTTGCCGTTCATCATCCGGCCCGACGCGTTGATACGCGGCCCGATTTTAAAGACAATATCGCTGATGGTGATCTCCTTGCCGGTCAGCCCGCAAATGTCGATAATCCCCTTCAACCCCAAACTCGGGTTACTGTTGATCTGTTTAAGGCCGTAATAAGCTAATATCCGGTTTTCGCCCGTAATCGGAACAATATCGGAAGCGATGCTCACCGCCGTCAGTTCCAATAATTTTTCCAGATCGGAAAAAGGAAAGTTATTACTTTGGGCGAAAGCCTGCATAAATTTAAATCCCACCCCACAACCCGAAAGATGTTCATAGGGGTAAATCGAATCGGTTCGTTTGGCATCGAGCACGGCCACCGCATCCGGCAAGACATCGTCGGGCATGTGATGATCGCAGATGATGAAGTCGATCCCTTTTTGCTTGGCATACTCGATTTTCTCGATCGCCTTGATCCCGCAGTCGAGCGAAATCACCAGCGTCACGCCGTTGTCCACCGCATAATCGATGCCTTTGTACGAGATGCCGTACCCCTCGTCGTAGCGGTCGGGAATATAAAAATCGAGCGTCGACGAGTAAGGACGCAAATATTTGTACACCAGCGAAACGGCGGTCGTGCCGTCGACATCGTAATCTCCGTAAATTAAGATCTTTTCCTTGTTTCCCAATGCCCGGTTCAGACGCTTTACCGCCTTGTCCATATCCGGCATCAAAAACGGATCGTGCAGATCGCTCAGGCTGGGCTTAAAGAACTTCTTTACTTCTTCCGCAGACGTAATCCCTCGTTGAACCAGCAAAAGACAGATGACCGGGTTCAGCCCCAGTGTAGCTGCCAGCGTGTCTCTCTTATGTAATTCTTCTTCTGTGGGGGTTCGAAAATTCCATTTGTTAATCATTATATATTGTTTTTTTCTTTCTCGAAGCGTCGGTATTATCCCCGCCGGGTAAAAAGGCGGGGGTAATAGATTTCAACCTGTAAAGTTAGAAATTAAATATGGATTATAGTCACCGCTTAATGAAAATAGTTTTTTTCTAATTATTTTTTTGAAGTCCGATAATGTTCGTACATTTGCCAAAATATTATAAATTACAATGACTGAAGATATAAAAAAAGCTTGCGAAGTATTACAAGCCGGCGGTATCATTCTTTACCCCACCGATACGATTTGGGGCATCGGATGCGACGCAACCAATGAAGCCGCCGTTCAGCGCATTTACCAATTGAAACAAAGAGCCGACAACAAGGCCATGCTCGTACTGATCGACAACGAGGTTAAATTGGAAACCTATGTCAGTGAAGTACCCGATATTGCCTGGGAATTGATTAACGTAGCCGATAAGCCCCTTACCATTATTTACCCGAAAGCCCGCAACCTGGCCCCTAATCTGCTGGCGGACGACGGGAGCGTAGGCATTCGTGTCACCCACGAAGAATTTTCCCGCCGGCTTTGCCAAACTTACCGCAAACCCCTTGTTTCGACTTCGGCCAATATCAGTGGCGAACTCTCGCCGGCTAATTTCGACGAGGTATCCGAAACCATCCGCGCCGGGGTGGATTATATCGTAAAGTGGCGGCAGGACGACTATACCAAAGCGCAACCCTCCGGCATTATCAAATTAGGTAAAGGAGGACTTATCCAGGTAATCCGATAAGAATGAGGCAAAGCGTCCAGGCAACCAAATACATTGTCTTCGATTTTCTAACCGCCTCTGCAACCTGGCTGTTATTTAATCTGCTCCGATACCGGGAAATTGCTATTTACGAAGGATTCGATTCGTTCGGAACATTCCTTAGCTACCATCCCGTTTGGAGAGGACAACTTTTTATTCCGTTTTTCTGGTTGTTGCTTTATTATTTTTCAGGTTACTACAACAAACCCATCGGCAAGTCGAGGCTAGGCGAATTGTTCACTACCTTCCTCAGCGTACTGATCGGTACGATCGTGATCTTTTTTATTCTGGTTCTTAACGAACTGCCCCCTTCTTTTCATATTTATTACGAACTCTTTTTCTTTCTGTTGGGGTTGCAGTTTTTACTTACCTACCTGCCCCGGCTAGCCATTACGCAAAGCGGGCTGAAAAAGATCCGCCAACGAAAATGGCCGGTGAATGTGATGGTGATCGGAACGGGCTGGAAAGCCCTCCGGATTGCCGACGACCTGTATCGGCAAGGTTACCAGATTGCGGGGTTCGTATCGGTAGCCGACGAACCGGAAGTATGCGTAAATCCCCGCCAGGTAACCGGTACCCTCGGTGACTTGGGCGCTTTGATGAAAAGTCGCGCGGTAAAAGAATTAGTCGTAGCCGTAGAAACCGACGAGAACGACCGGTTGCTGGCCATCCTTTACTCCCTTTACTGTTACAAATGCCCGGTAAAGGTGGTTGTCGATAAATCGAGCCGGTTGTCGGGCGTGAAGATGAAAACAATTTATGGCATTCCGCTTGTAGACATCACCGGCAATAATTTCTCGGAAGCGGAAAAAAATATCAAATATGGGATGGATAAGTGCATAGCGGCTTTTTTCCTCTTCCTCTTATCCCCCCTTTACCTCTACATCGCTTACCGCGTAAAAAAAGGTTCGGAAGGGCCGGTGTTTTTCCATCAGGAACGCATCGGCTACCGGGGCAAGCCTTTCCAGATCTATAAGTTCCGGACGATGTATGTCGATGCCGAGCGCAAAGGCCCCTCACTGGCCAGCACAGACGACCCCCGCATTACCCCTTTCGGGAAGATCATGCGAAAGTATCGTCTCGACGAACTGCCCCAGTTCTGGAACGTGCTCAAAGGAGACATGTCGCTAGTCGGCCCCCGGCCGGAGCGCCAATACTATATCGACCAGATCGTGAAGGAAGCCCCCTTCTACTATCTGATGCAAAACGTTCGTCCCGGCCTTACCTCGTTGGGTATGGTAAAATACGGATATGCCGGCAACGTCGAACAAATGATCGAGCGGCTCGATTACGACATTTTATATTATAAAAACATGTCGCTGGCCCTCGATATAAAGATTTTGATC
>DBFJSK010000668.1:0-3438 GCA_048403675.1 Tannerellaceae bacterium
TCCAATTTTTCGTCCGGCCAGTGCCGGAGCTGATCATGCATGCGGGTGGCAAAAAAACGATATTCTTCCGGTGAATACTGATCGGTAAATTCAAACGTGTTATATAGCATATCATAGGCGATAAAGTTGGTATTCCAGAGCTTATAATTGTCATAAATTCGTTTGTCGATGATATGGGCGATCGCCAAGGTCGCCTCGTTGCGATCGATACCGCGAAGGATTTCCAGATCGGCCGGCATGAGGGGTTTGCAAACTTCCAAGTGCACGTTTCCTTTCGGCTGCGTGACACCGGTGATGATACTGAGTAAATCTTCGTTATGCTCCTTGATATACGGCTGGTTTTTGGAAAGGTAATTTTCCCGTACCTTCATTTTGTCGCAGGTTTCGTACTGGTAAGAAATGGAAAGTGGTACGATATGCAACTCGGCCATGCTATCTATCAGGTCCTTACCGCCGCTGAGCGCGAACATTTTGATTAAAGCTTGGTTGGTGTGGTCGTTGCCGTCTTTGGTTCGGCCGTTACGCTGGGCAATCCAGACGGATTCCCTTTTCTCGATCAAGGTATGACGAATGTATTCCGAAAGATGCAGGGAATTACGGTAAAAATCGCGGGGATTTCCCCCTCGGATGACTTTGAACATCTTGTTGCATTTGCCTATATCGACTACCAGCGGGTTCTGCATCAGATTGTTTCCGAAGGTAATTTCCGTTGTGCGAAAATGATGAGCGTGCAGAGCGATTTGCAGTAGAGCCGAATCGAGCAGAATATCCCGGTGATTAGATACGAACAGATAGCTGCACGACGGGTCGAGCTGTTCCAGTCCGTGGCAGGTAAAATGATCCATTGTCTTGTGGACAATGTTTTTGATGGCTGCGTCCATGATATGACTTTGGAAAGCTTCTACCGTAGTATAGGTGGTAAATGTTTCCATCTTCTCTTTCAATTCCTCCCCTTCGAAAACGGATTCCATCAGGATCGGAAAATAAGGATTGGCCGCTATCCGTTGCAAAGCGGCCGGTATTTCGCTGTCGCGGTAAGGACGAAGATCGTCGAATCGGGTGGTGTTCATATCGTATGTTTTTTTCGGTTATCAATCAGTTTGATAGGCTTGCGGTTTAAAGCCGGCATCTGTATTTGACGGATCTCCTCGGCCGGTCTTATCGTGATTTCCGGTGCTACCCGCAAGCGAGCGCGGAAATTATCTTTCAGCTTTTTTACCATATTCCCGTCCGCTTCCCCCCGAAGGCCGATCCGGATGTGAATATCGTCGTTGCCGCAATCATTATCGTCGATCACGACTAGGTAATTTTCTATCGTGTCGATATGATCCAGCACATCGAAGATAGCCGCCGGATACAGAGTCGTACCTTTGTATTTAATCATCTGGTTTTGCCGCCCCACTACCGGGCCCAACCGGAGCGTAGTCCGTCCGCAAGGGCAGGGATCGGTGTAGTATCGAACCATATCGCCCGTACGGAACCGCAATAAGGGCATCCCCTCTACGCCGAGAGTGGTGACGGTCAGTTCGCCGGTTTCCCCTTCGGCTACCGGCCGGCCGTTCTCATCGAGAAATTCCGTGATAATCAATTCGGGATGATGATGGCCGCCTCGCCCGGCCGCGCATTCCGTAAAGGTGGTGGCCATTTCGGTTGAGGCATAGGTTGAATAAAGTTGAATATTCCATTTTTCTTTGATTTTCTGTCCGAGCAAGTTGAGCGAAAAATCCTGTTCACGCAGGTTTTCCCCGATGCAGACTGCCCTGCGGATGCTCGAATGACGGTAATCGATACCTTGTTCTTCGGCATATCGGATAATGCGCAACAGAAACGACGGTACGGCGATCACCGTATCGGGCTGCATGCGGCGGATCGTGTCCCATTGCAATTCCGGGATGCCGTTGCCCACCCGGATGATGCCGGCTCCCAGTTTGCGGATGCCCAGGAAATAAGCTAGGCCGGCCATAAAACGTTTGTCGATCGTGGTCATTAATTGGAATAAATCGCCCGGTTTCGCACCCATCAGGGCGAAAGAAATGGCTTCGTTGTAAGCCAGGCGATCCAGGTCGCGGTCGGTCATGGCAAAGGTGACCGGATCGCTCAACGTGCCGCTGGTCGTAACGAAATCGACAATCTTTTCGCGTCCGACGCACAGAAACTCCCGATTGTAAAGCTGAAGTTCCTTTTTGCCTGTCAGCGGCAGCGTGCGCAGGTCGTCCAGCGTCTGTATTTTTGCGACATCGATTTTTTCTTTTTCGAACAGACGCCGGTAATAAGGAGAACAGGCTTGCAGATAAGCTAGTGCTTTGCGCATACGTTCCTCCTGGAAATGCCGGATGACTTCGCGGGGTTGGTATTCGATGGCCGGTTGATAATTTGTTTGCATATTTATTGGTTTTAACGGTTTATGATTTCGTTCATCCACTTCCAACAAAGTTCGGCCCAACCGACCGCATCGGATCCGGCTTTCGGATACAGTCCGAAACCGTGGCCCCCACGACGAAAAATATGCGCCTGGCACGGCACCTTTTCTTCTTTTAGCCTGCGGGCCAGTATCTGGCTGTTTTCCACCCGTACGGTGCGGTCGTCTTCTGCGGCCATCAGGAAAATCGGCGGCAATCCCGGGCCGATATTTTCTTCCAGCGACAGTTGGTGCAAAAGCGAATCGGCGGGATGAGCGCCTAACAAATTGCGGCGCGATCTGTGATGTACATAGGGTTCGCGCATCGTCACCACCGGATAAATCAGGGCCACGAACGAAGGTCGGAGCGATACCTCCGGCACGATTCCAAGGGGAGCCATGAAATTCCGGTCGGCATACCAGGCAGCCGTGCCGGCCAGATGGCCCCCGGCCGAAAATCCTATCACGCCTACCCGGGCGGTATCGACATGCCATACCTTGGCTTGTTCCCGGACGAGTTGGATAGCGCGCTGAAGATCCTGAATCATCGCCGGGTGATGATTGCCGAAGAAACCGAGGCGGTAGTGCAATACGAAAGCAGCGACGCCTCGCTGCCGGAACCATTCCGCAACCTCGTAGCCTTCGCCTTTCGTACCCAAGTACCGGTAGCTACCTCCCGGACAAATAATCAGCGCCGGACGAGGGTTGCCTGCCCTTTCCGGCTTGTAAGCTTGCTTCGTATAAGCTTTTGCCATACTTTCCGGTTCTTCCGGTAGAAAAAGCGTCAGACGCGACCAATGCTGCTTGCGGGTAGCTTCGACGCCTTCCCAAAGCCGAACAACGGTTTGTGCGCTAACGAGTTGGTGAAAAACCAACAACAGAAGTATCAACCCATATTTACTCATACCCTTTCAAGCGAATAACTGGTTGGTTTCTTCTTTTGTCAATTCACGATAGGAAGGGTGCGCTTCGTCGCTGAAGTTTACCTGGAAATAGGCCTCTTCGTAAAAAGATAGTTTCGAACAAGTGTCGGGATTGCA
>DBFJSK010000669.1:0-2556 GCA_048403675.1 Tannerellaceae bacterium
CGAATACGACCAATTCTTTTTCGATGCGGGGTTTCATTTTCAGCCTCCGATAATCGCCGTTGCATTCGCCCCAGGCGACATGGGTGTGATAAATCACTTTATTGATTTCCCGGTTGTAATGTTCGTTGATCATATCGTACGGCATATACGAGGTGAGCGGCAATCCGATTTTGGCTCGAAGCATGTAAGCTACCGAGGTGGACGTCAATTCGTCCCGTCTCCAGTCGGGCGATCCGTCCTGGAAGTTGAAAACGTCCGTGGCCATTTGTATCGAAGGCGTGATGACGTAACGCAGTTCCTTACTGTTGTCGATAATCGCGTTTTTATAACTGTAGAACAGTTGCGGATAAAGAACGGCCTGTATTTTTTCGCGCTCGCTCTGGGTAAGCTGCGTGTACAATTGTTCCAGCGACACCCCGTACCAGCGTTCCGACAATACGCCGGGCCGGTAGGTTTGTTCGTAGGTACGTTTCACATAATTCAGCAGATCTTCGATGATTTTCGCCGGATTATCCGACCAACGGTTCCGGCGGAAAAGGGTGGAATAACTATCGCCTTCCTCCTCGTGATAATAGCCCTCCGTGATCATGTCTTGCTTATTGCATAGGATGGTTTTTCGGAGAAAGGTTTCTACCGATTTTTCCGAGCTTTCCTTTTCTCTTCGAACCGGGCGGAAGCCATAGCCGGCAATCAGTTGGGCGCTGGGTTCGAGCACTTCGCCGTAAAGCCGCGAAAAATAGTTGTCGGGTTCCCAGCCGCCGTTTTTAATGAATTTGCTAATATCGGGCAAATAAACGGTAGTGATGTCGCGCGACGAGTTTTCGAAGAACCGGGCGAGGCTGTAGTAGTTTTTCTCAGGCCCCTTCACAGCCTGCACGGCGGCGCTTCTGAGCTTGTGAATATAAAAACGAATCTTATCGATCAGACCGTTATCGCCTTTGCAGAGGGCAGCCAGTAAATCGTATTTCTTTTCGGCCAGGAGCAGGTTGCCTTTGGCCCGGATATAGGCGAGCAGTTGGGTATAATATTGCCGGATGTCGTCTTCGTTGCTGTCCAGGCGGAGCCGCTCTTTCAGGGTGATTTCGTCGGCTTTGTGATATAAATCGGGCAATTGGGCCTGGATTTGCCGGAGGTTCTCCGTCAGCGAAGATACGCCGTCGGCTTGCCGCCCGGTAGCGTAGGCGGAAAGTATTTCGCTGGCATACAGATCGAGGCCGTCCAGCACTTGCTGCACATAATTCAATCCGTTTACGAGGGTTTGTTCTTCCACCCATTTCCAAAGATTTTCTTTTATCCTTTCCAGAACGGCTTTTTTGGAGAAACGGTTCAGTTCGCTGTCGCCGGTTTCCCTTCCTTCATATACATCCTCGATGGCCATCGTGAACTGGGAAACAACTTTATCGGCGGCGGCTTGCGAGATGCCCGAGGTAAGGCGCCGCCGGGTTACGCCGTCTTCCTTCAGCAAGTTGTCGGAGAAGGAACGACTGATTTGGCTGGATACCAGCGAATCCACCAGGGCCGAGAAGGTATCTTTCTTACCCTCGAAAAGTTCGGTGGCGATCAAATCGTGGTATAAGGCGGCGATCTCGGCCTGCAAGCTTATTTCTTCCGAAAGGGGGGAAAGCAGTCCGTATTTCAACAGATCGAGTTGCAGCCGGTGCTGGATGTAATTTTCGAATTCCGATACCGGTTTGCGTAGCGCTACATAGCCCATGGGTTCCAGAAAGTTCATCGGCTCGGTACCGACCACCTCATCCAGGTAGTTGTCGGCATGGCTTTTGAAAGAGGAGGCTTCCGGATCGCGTCCCTGGCTTTGGTGAATAAAGTAAAGCAGTTCCGACGTGTTGGAATACATGTTCGACGAATCCATCAGGCTGTTGCCGTTTTCCGTTTGAATGTCGATGGGGATACAACTGGAAAAAGGCCGGTAACGGATGTTTTCTTCGATTTGCAGGTTGTCGGGTTGGAACATCATCTGGTGTACGATGCTCTGCATCGACTCCATGCCAGTGAGCGACATGGCTTGGTAGCCGTTTATTTCATGGAAGGCGGCCTGGGCGTTGCAAATAAATTTCTTGTCGCCCCGGTTGGCGTCGATGTAGAAACGGGGCATATACAGTACCAGGGTCACCTTGGGTTCTTCGCGGTGACGGAAGGTTTTATGGACTTTGTTGGTCAGGTACAATACGTCGTTGAAGGTGCCGCTTCCGGTGCCCCCGTTGCAACTGCCTACCACCCAGTAACGCAGGGTTACGCCTTCGGTTCCGGCCGAACGGGTGTCCAGCAATTGCTGAATACAGCGTTTGAGCATGCCCACGAAGTCGTCGGCTACCCGGGCAAAAGCGATCCGCGAATTGTAGCGGAAAGCGCCGGCGCCTTCATTCAAGGTGTACGATTTGAGGGTGGTGACCGTCACTTCGGAACAGGCTTCCAACAGGGCATTGTCTATGGCGGAGCGCTGAGCCGGTTTTTTGGCTTTGGCTTCTTCGTATACGGCACGGGGGTTTATTTTACCCAAGTTGAGCAAATCGTTATTGGGATCGATAAATTGTTTGC
>DBFJSK010000670.1:0-2282 GCA_048403675.1 Tannerellaceae bacterium
AAGGATACGTGCATGTTCGAGATAGCGATCGATAATGCCGTTGATCCGGATACGATCGCTTATTTTTTCCACGCCGGTTACCAACGAGCAATTTCCCCTGACCAATAAATCGATTTCGACGCCGGCGGCCGAGGCTTCATATAATTTTTTAATGAGCGCCCGGTCGGTAATATGATTTACCTTGGCCCGTATCCGGGCCTCCTGGCCGGCCTTGGCCCGTTTGATCTCCGCATTGATAAGACTTATCAATTTGCGCCGCATATCATTGGGAGATACCAGCAGCTGCCGGAAAACCGCCGGGGCATAAGGCTTTTCGATAAAGCCGAATACGGCATTGACTTCACGAACAATCGCTTTGTCGGCGGTCATCAACGTAAAATCGGTGTAAACCTTGGCATTTCCTTCGTGAAAATTGCCGGTGCTTATGCAGGCAATATCTCCTTTACGCGAGCTGATATGAGTTAATTTCGAATGCACTTTCAACCCATCTACGCCGAATACGACCCGGATGCCCGCATCCTGCATTTTTTTGGACCAACTGATATTAGACGCCTCGTCGAAACGGGCCAGCAATTCGATCACTACAGTAACGTTTTTTCCGTTTTTGGCAGCGCATATCAAGGCTTTGACCACTTCCGAATCCGTGGCCAAACGGTAAAGAGAGGTTTTAATGCTCTTCACGTCTTTGCTGATAGCGGCTTCGCGAAGCACCCTGAGGTAGCTGGAAAAACTATGGTAAGGATAATGCAGGTACCGGTCTTTGCGCCGGATCAAACCCAGTACACTACCCTCTTCTTCCAATTCCGGTTTGAATAAAGAAGGCTGCGGAGGAAATTTCAAATCGGGACGTCCGCAATCGGGGAAACGCATCAGGTCTTTCAGGTTATGATAACGTCCTCCGGCCACCCGGGTATCCGACTTATCGATATTCAATTTACCGGAGAGGATTTTAAGTAAATCCTTCGGCATCCGTACATCGTATACGAACCGGACAGGCACGCCTTTTTTCCGGCTTTTCACCCCCTTGGCTACTTTGTCCAGTACGCTGCTGCGAATCTCGTTATCTATTTCCATCTCGGCGTCGCGGGTAAATTTGAAGGTATAGGCTTCGTATTGGTCGTAGGTTTTGCCTACAAAAATCAACGGCAGACAGTAACGAATCACATCGTCGAGAAACATCAAACAAATCCGTCCTTCTTTATCCGGCAACCGGATAAAGCGACCGAACCGGCCTACAGGCATTTCCAGCAACGCATATTCTTTTCTCCGGTTTTTACCGCAGGCCCCTTTATAGCCCAGGCGTATCGCCAGATAAATATCGGAATCGGCCAGTTCGCCTACTTGTTTCAGCTGGGAAAGATAGAGGGGAAAGGTCGATCCGTTGAGTTTATTTTTATAGAATCCGCGGATATATTCTTTTTGTTCGCCGGTGAGTTGCTCTTCGGTAAGCAAATAAATATTTTCGGCCTCCAGATCGGCCACCACCGAGCGGAATGTTTCTTCAAACTGACGGGTATAGCCGTTGTTCAGTTTATTTATTTGCTTGAAGACCGCTTCGGCCGTGGCTTTTTCTTTTCGCACCTCCTTGGCCTCGCATTCGATAATACGGTTGAGCGTGGCCACCCGTACCCGAAAAAATTCGTCCAGGTTATTCGAATAAATGCCCAGGAAACTCAATCGTTCCAGCAGAGGCACCTGTTTTTTAGCCGCCTCCAATAAAATCCGTTGGTTGAAATACATCCAGCTAATATCACGTTCCACAAAACGTAAAGAAGGAGTATCGCCTTTGCCTGTCATAATGCTTTCGTTCTAAAACTTTACCACAAAAATAAAGCGACCGCCCCGACAGGAATATGACAATCCGATGACATTCCTGCGAAGCGAATCGCCCCCTATCTTATCCATTCATTTATTCCATCGGAACTTCAATCAAGAGAAGCGTGGCTTGCTTCAAGACCTCGATCGTAATACCGTCGGTTTCCCAGAAGCCGGCCCCGTCGCGTCGCGACAACACCGTATTCTGTACTTCCACCTCTCCTTCGATAACGAAGAGATATACCCCGTTGCCGCGACTGTGCAATTTATATTCTTTTACCTGTCCGGCTTCCAATTCTCCCATCGCAAACCAGGCATCCTGATCGATAGAAGCCGCCGTCTCCCCGTCGGGAGAAATGATGACGGCCAGTTTGTTTTTTACGAGCAACGGCCGTATATCATAGCTTTGATAGCGGGGTGACGTATTTTCTTTCCGGGGGAAAACCCAAATCTGAAGAAATTCGACC
>DBFJSK010000671.1:0-11536 GCA_048403675.1 Tannerellaceae bacterium
GCTCGGTTTGCACTATCTTTGCTTCGCATAAAACGAAGATAGGCTGCGCCTCGACAGAATCAAACGCTGTTTGCTTCTGTACTCGGTTTGCACTATCTTTGCCGCGGATTAGGGTGTAGCCGGGCCAATTGACTGCCAGGCCCGCTAGTAAAAGGGAATCCGGTGAGAAACCGGAGCTGTACCCGTAGCTGTAAGTTCCGTCATACCTTAGGCATGCTTTTGTTGTCACTGGCTGTAAGAGGATTATACCTCGGGGCTGGGAAGACGCCGTAAAAAGGGGAACGAGCCAGAAAACCTGCCCTGATTTGTTAATACGAGGCCTCGGGTGAAGGCTTTGGTGATTTCGTACATACTCTATGCAGAAATTTTTGAAGGTAGTAAAAGTCCTGTTGGGTGCGCTTTGGTTTGCCGGGGCGTCTGTCCATGCACAGCAGTCGGATACGCTCGCCGTACGCCGCTTGTCGGATGTGGAAGTGGTCGGGCGACAACGTCCCTCGGGCGCACGCGAGGGTGCTCCTTTGCAGGTGCTCGATCGGGCGGGGTTCGAACGGTTGGGTATGAACGATTTGTCGGAGGCCGTCAAACGTTTTTCCGGGGTGACTGTGCAGGATTACGGGGGTATCGGGGGCTTGAAGACCGTTTCGGTGCGTAGCCTGGGTGCCAAACATACGGCGGTAAGCTACGACGGTATGGCCATTACCGATGCGCAGAGCGGACAGGTGGATATCAGCCGTTTTTCGCTCGATAATGTCGAAACGGTAGCGCTTTCTGTCGGACAGAGCGACGATATTTTTCAAACGGCCCGGATGTATGCTTCTGCCGGGGCGCTCCGTATTCGCAGCCGCAAGCCTCAGTTTGACGGGAAGCCGGTGAATTTGCGGGTGCAAGTGAAGGGGGGGGCGTTCGGGTTGTTCAACCCGACGGTGCGGTACGAGCAAAAGCTGGGGCGCCGGTTCTCCGCTTCGTTTCATACGGATTGGCTGAGTGCGAAAGGCAGGTATCCGTTTACGCTGACTAATGGCGAACTGGTAACGCGCGAGAAGCGGCTCAATAGTGATATTCAATCGTATCGTTTGGAAGGAAATGTATACGGCAACCTAGGGAAAGGCGGAAAATTACAAGGAAAATTATATTATTACGATTCCGAAAGGGGATTGCCCGGTTCGGTCATTCTATACAATACGCATGCGCGGGAGCGTTTATGGGATACGAATTTCTTCGGACAGTTGCAGTATGCGAAGTCGGCGGGTGAACGGTTGGAGGTGAAGGCGCAGTTGAAGTATAATTATTCGTATAGTAAATATCGGGATACGAGTGGTAAGTATGAAGGAGACGTCCAGATCGACCGGAATACCCAGCAGGAATATTATGGATCGGCCGGGGTACTTTACCGGCCTTTCGGCAGTTTCTCGCTTTCTTTTACGCAGGACATAGCCCTCAACCGGCTGGTGAATAATTTTGTCAATGCGCCGCAACCCAAGCGGTTGACTTCGCTTTCGGTGCTGGCAGCTCAGTATAAAACGACGCGTCTGACGGCTACGGCCAGTTTGCTTGCGACCTACCTCACCGACCGGGTGACGGTTGGCGAGGCGTCGGCCGACCGCAAGCGGCTTTCGCCTGCCGCCAGCGTTTCGGTGCGGCCTTTTGCGGAGAGTGCTTTCCGCCTTCGCGCTTCTTATCAATCTGTTTTCCGGGTGCCTACTTTTACGGATTTATATTATCTGCGGATGGGAAATACGAATCTCCGTCCGGAGCGGGCTACGCAGTATAATCTGGGATTGACGTGGAGCGGCGAGGCGGCTTGTTTCCGGTATCTGAGCTTCTCGGCCGACGGGTATTTTAACCGGGTAGAGGATAAGATCGTGGCGATTCCGACGATGTATATTTCGAAGATGATGAATCTCGGAGAGGTGGATATAAAAGGGATCGACGTAAATCTTTCGGCCGAGGTGCCGCTGCCGGCGCAGATGGCGTTGTTCGTCTCGGCTTCGTATAGCTGGCAGCGGGCGATCGATGTGACAGACCCTCACGATAAGAATTACCGCGATCAGATTCCTTATACGCCGCGACATGCCGGTACGGCGGCTTGTTCGTGGGAAAATCCGTGGGTGAACGTGTCGTATACGCTTACGGCAGCCGGCCAGCGGTTTGCGTTGCCTCAGAATACGGAGGCGAACCGTATCGGGAGTTATATCGAACAGGGTGTTTCGCTCAACCGGTCGTTCCGGGTGGGGAAATGCGGGTTTCGGGTGGATGGCGAGGTGTTGAACCTGGGGAACCGGACATACGATATTATTCAGTATTACCCGATGCCGGGGCGTTCCTGGCGGTTGGGGATAACGGTGAATTATTAATGTGTAAACTAAGTGGAATGAAAAGGAAAAATTTGTTTGGAACGATTGTTTTTTGCGGTTTATTAGCTTTCTCTTTTACGGGGTGCAGCGACGATGAGGATACGGCGCCTTCGCCCGATCCGGCTCCGCTTTCCGGGATTTATGTGCTCAATAGCGGAAACCTAGGCGGAAATAATGCCAGCCTTTCCCTGTATGAACCTGCTATCGAACAGGTGCATGCGGATATTTTCAAATCGGTGAACAAGCGGGGGCTTGGCGATACGGCCAACGATATGATTGTGTACGGCTCTAAAATGTATATTGCCGTGTACAACTCGAATGTAATCGAAGTGACGGATTTACAGGCGAAGTCGATCAAACAGATTCAGTCGGAGGATGAACCATTGCTGCCTCGGTTTTTTACGGCGCATGAAGGAAAGGTGTATGTCTCCTTGTTCGACGGGTATGTGGCTTGTCTGGATACGGCTTCGCTTACAATCGAGAAGAAGATAAAAGTGGGGCGTAATCCCGAGCAATTGGTGGTAGCGAATGGCAAATTGTATGTAGCCAATTCCGGAGGCTTGGGGTATGATTCGCCGATCGGATATGATAAAACTGTATCGGTTATCGATCTGAATACGTGGACGGAAAAGTCTAAAATCAAGGTCGTGATTAATCCGGTCAACTTGGTGAAGGATGAACAGGAAGAGGTCTACCTGGTGTCGATGGGCGATTACGGCGCGGTGCTGAATACCTTCCAGCGGATCGATACGAAAATGGATACCGTATCAGTGATAGAGCTTACGAATGCTACCGAAATGGCTTCGGTGGGCAATAAATTGTATATGCTTTATTCGCAGTACGATGCCAATTGGAATCAAACCGTATCGTATATTGCATACGATGCCTTGAAAGAAGAAGTGCTGAGCAATCGGTTTATTACCGACCAGACAGAGATTAAAAAGCCTTATAAGATAAGTGCCGATAAATTGACGAATCATATTTATATTACTGAATCGGGATCGACCAATAACGGGGATGTGTATGCATTTGATGCAGCCGGTAAATTACTTTATCGGTTTGAAGCCGGCGTGTATCCGGTAAAGGTGGTTTCTTCTGCCAACTAAGCAGGTTCCGATGGCTTCGTGTGCGAAAGGTGTTCCTACTTTTAGCCTCGATTATTCGGCGTCTTTATTCGATTGAACGAACTAGGAAATAAATGAAAATGAAGAGGATATTCTTTCTATTTCTCCCGCTCGCCGGGCGGGGGAGCCGGGGGCTGCTTGTCGGCCTCCTGGCTTGTAGCCTGTGTTCTTTCCTGCTGGCCGGTTGCCGTCACACACCCGCTTCGTCGGCAGGTGAGGCGACTGCTTCGGATACGGTGCGGTATGCCCGCGGTTTTCATATCCGGCATTACCCCGGTTATACCGAAGTAGAAGTAACCGATCCGTGGGATAGTACCCGCTTCTTGCAACGTTATCTCTTGATTGATCGGGAAAAACCGCGGCCTTCCGGGCTGCCGAAAGGAACGGTGGTGAAAGTGCCGGTTCGAAAGGCTGTTGTTTATACCTCCGTCCATGCGGCTATGATCGACCAGTTGGGCGAAACCGATCAGATTATCGGTGTATGCGAGCCTCGTTATATGGATACGCCGGTCATTCAGGCAGGCGTGGCCAGCGGGCGGATTGCCGATCTGGGGGAGGCTACGTCGCCGAACGTGGAGAAAATGATCGAGTTGGGTGCGGAATTAATTCTGGCTTCTCCTTTTCAGAATAGCAGTTACGGCCCGGTCGAAAAGACCGGGATACCTATTGTAGAGGCGGCCGATTATATGGAGTCGTCGCCCCTGGGCCGTACGGAATGGATTCGGTTTTACGGGCTTTTATTCGGTCAGGAAGCAGCCGCCGATTCTATTTTCCGGGCTACCGAACAGCGTTACCTGGATTTGGCCCGGAAGGTGGATACCGTTATTTACCGGCCTACCGTATTGGCTGAAAAGCGTTTCGGTTCCTCCTGGTTCGTGCCGGGCGCCGATAGTTATATGGCGCGTATGTTTCGCGACGCCGGTGCCAATTATGTTTTTGGCGACCTGGCGGGTGCGGGTAGCCTGCCCTTGGCTTTCGAAGCCGTTCTCAACGAAGCTATGCATGCAGATATTTGGCTGATTAAATACAACCAGGCGGCCGATTTGACGTATACAGGTTTAAAAAATGAGTATTCGCCGTATGCCGAGTTCGATGCCTTTAAGAATCGCCGGATATTTGGTTGCAATACCGGACGCGTACCCTATTATGAAGAGTTTCCGCTACATCCCGATTATTTATTGGAAGACTTGGTTTGGGTGTTCCATCCGGAATTGATGCCTGGCTATACTCCCCGTTATTTCGTTCCGATGCCGCAGTAACGGGGAGCTTTCCCTTCCGGGAAAATCTTTGTTTTCGCTTGCGATTCGTTTCTTCCGAAAAATAACGTTTTCTATTTGTTTACTTTGTCTGAATACGCTGGCCGTTCCGTCCGTACAGCCTGTTCTTGTCTATTCTGGTTAGTTCGTCAGGTTCTTCTCCCCCCAGTTATTTCTTTGTTCCGGATCACCCTGTGCCGGCATTCTTCTGTTCCATTTTTTCCTTTTTCTCTTTTCTTTCCGACCGGAAAGCAACGCGCTGAGAGCCAACCCGAAACCAAGAAGGCTTAAAAATATTCCCGGCTTACCGAGGGTGTGGGGAAGAGTTTGTCGTATCTTTGCCGGTATCAATAATATCCTTATGACTGCGACATATAAAACGGATGTACTCGCTACATACGTGAAAGGAACCGATGCCGGCTTATATCGTCTGGTGCCGGAAAGAGTAGCGACAGCCTCCAACGAAGAAACGATCGGTTTACTGCTGGCTGAAGCTGTAAAAACCGGCAAACCCCTTACATTCAAAGCCGGAGGAACTTCGCTTTCGGGCCAGACCGTTACCGACTCCACGCTCGTGCAACTAGTACCGGGTTTCGGCAAGCCGCGAATCAGTTCCGACGGCTTATATGCCACTTTCCCCTGCTATCTCTCCGGCGCCGAGGCGAACCGCCTGCTCAAACCCTACGGTCGCAAATTGGGGCCGTCGCCGGCATCGATCCGTTCGGCACGTATCGGCGGCATCGTAGCCAATAACGCCAGTGGTGCCGGACAAGGCATTTTGCATAATTCCTACCATACGATCCGCAGCCTGCGGGTTATCCTGGCCGACGGCACGCTGCTCGATACCGGTTCGGAAGAAAGCCGCCGCCTCTTTTTCGAAACACATACCAGTTTGCTCGAAAAATTGATGAATCTCCGCATGGAAATCCTCTGTGATGAAGAAATGACCGCCCGAATCCTGCATAAATATGAGTTGAAAAACACCTGCGGATACAGTGTAAACGCGTTGCTCGATTTCGAAGATCCCTACGACATGTTGGTTCATTTGATGGTCGGATCGGAAGGTACCTTAGGATTTATCTCCGAAGTAACCTTCGAAACGATACCCGATCCGGAGTATAAAGCGGCCGCCCTTGTTTATTTTCCGACCCTTCGCGAGGCTTGCCGGGCTATTCTTCCGCTCCGCTCTTGCGAAGTATCGGCTGCCGAACTGATGGATCGGGAAGCACTTCGGGCGGTATCCGACGTGGCGGGAATGCCCGAAATACTCAAAAGCCTGCCTGAAGAAGCTGTCGCTTTACTTATCGATACGGCGGCTGACAACGAAACGATGTTCCGATTGCAAATCGAAACGATTCAAAACCACCTCGCGGAGCTGCCTACGTTGAACTCCGTTTCATTTACTACCAATCCGGAAACCTATGCCACCTATTGGCGTGTACGCAACGGGCTATTTACCTCCGCCGCTGCTGCCCGGCCCCGCGGGACGGTTTCGATTATCGAAGACATCGCCTTTCGGGAAGAAGTGCTGGCCGATGCCCTGTATGAAGTACGCACTTTATTGACCGATTGCGGATACGCCGATGCCGTCATGTGGGGGCATTTACTCGACGGAAATGTGCATTTTACCCTTTTCCCCGACATCAATCGCCCGGAAGGCGTCCGGCAATACGCCACTTTCATGCACCGCCTGACAGCTATTGTGTTACAGTACGACGGCAGCCTGAAAGCCGAACACGGCACAGGCCGGAATATGGCTCCTTTTGTCGAAAAGGAATGGGGATCTAAGATTTACCGGATCATGAAAGAGATCAAACGTGTATTCGATCCTAAAAATATATTGAACCCCGGCGTGATCCTGAACGACGATCCCGACGTCTTTATCCGGAACCTGAAACAATTGCCTCTCGCCAGCGAGGGGATCGATCGTTGTATCGAATGTGGATTTTGCGAGATACCATGTCCGTCGCGCCGGTTAACCCTTACGCCCCGCGAGCGCATTGTGGCGTACCGCGCCCTGGTGTCGATGCAAGCCGCCGGCGAATCGGCGTCGCCTGGCTATAAAGAATTGAAAAAGGCTTTCCAGTATGCTGGGAAGGCTACCTGTGCTACCGACGGTTTGTGTGCGGTGCATTGTCCGGTCGGGATCGATACGGGGGCGTTGGTAAAAGAACTGCGCTGGCAAGAACACGGCGTATGGGCCGACCGGTTCGCTTCCGGCCTAGCTCAACATTTCAACGTCTGCACCCGGCTACTGCCTCCGTTCTTATCTGCTTTGCATACCTTGGGCCGCTTTGCGGGATATAAACCGGTAGAAACCTTTTGCCAAACGCTTTTTCGCCTGGCGCCCCATCGGCTGCCTTTATGGACACGGTACACTCCCGCCGGCGCTCGCCGCCTGGCGTTCGAATCGGAAAAAGCGCGTGACGGTCAGGCGGAAGTGGTCTATTTCCCCGCCTGTATTACCCGCACGATGGGCGCTTCCGCCGACTATGAGGAAAAGACAACCGTTACGGAAAAGATGATCGAACTGCTGCATCGGGGCGGTTACGCCATTCGTTACCCCGAAAAGATAAACAAGTTGTGTTGCGGCATGGCTTTCAGCAGCAAAGGATTTCGGAAACAAGCCGCCTATAAGCAGGCTGAATTGAATGCTGCTTTGCTGGCTGCCAGCGACAACGGGCGTCTGCCGGTGCTGTGCGACATAAGCCCCTGCCTTTTGCATATGCGGCAAACCCTCGACTGGCGGCTCCGACTTTACGAACCGGTGGAATTTATCATGACTTACCTGCTCGATAAACTTACCTTCCGTCGCTTACCCCTGACGGTGGCGGTTCATGCTACATGCAGTACGACGAAAATGGGACTGGCCGGATCTTTAGAAGCCTTAGCCTTTCGATGCGCTTCCCGGGTAGTCGTGCCTGCCTCCGTTACTTGTTGCGGCTGGGCCGGCGACCGGGGATTTTTTTATCCGGAGCTGAACCGGTCGGCATTGGAAGAATTGAAGGCCGAGATTTCAGACGCCACCGAAGGCTATAGCAACAGCCGCACCTGCGAGATCGGTCTGAGCCTCCATAGCGGTTTGTCGTATAAGTCGATTGTCTTTCTGGTAGAAAAAGCGACTCGCCCTTAATCAAAACAAAAACCCCGGTTCCGTACAAATGGGACCGAGGCTTTGTAGTTTGGCATTTGAATTATAGGGAGTTTGTTTAAGTATTTCAGATCAATTTTTCCATTTTCAGAAATTTCCGGAAGCCCCGGAAAAAGATGTTATTGTGTATCCGAGAGGATAATTCTTATGCATAGCCGTTCAACATACCGTTGAAATACATAGGCTTCAAAATATAAACTTTTAAAATCCACGCCAACCACTGTTCCTTGGATGTATCCAACATCGTAAAGGGAAACGAAGTAGCCGGTTTTTTCTCATAATCGAATTCACAAAGCAACACATGCCCGTAATCCGTTACGATCGGACAGGCCGCATAGCCATTATATTTCTCCTGTGGCTCTTTCCCTTCCATCAACGAAATCAGATTCTTCGCAGCCAGCGGCACTTGCACGCGCACCGCAGCCGACGTCTTGCTGGTAGGAATACCCGCTACGTCGCCGAGCGACACGATATTGGGATATTTTTTATGTACCAGCGTCTCCTTATCAACCATCACCCACGCATCCGCCGCCAGTTTTCCTTCCGTCCACCCCAGCCCGGCTTCCCGTACGAAATCAGGAGCCGACATCGGCGGCGTGAAATGCAAGAAATCATAATCTTCCACGAACGGCGTCACGATTTTCTCGTCCCCCTTCGTTTCCACCTTTTCGAAATGTACCTGCTTGGCTGCCGTATCCACGCCTTTCACCCGGCTAAACGTATGAATGGGAATTTGGCGTTCCTCATAGATTTCCAGCAACCGGGTGGTAAAATAAGGAATATCATATAATTCTTTCGAAGCGGTGAAATAATCGAGCGTCACCTTATCGCGCGTAGTTTGTTTCCGTGTATAATCGTCCGTCAGCAAACATATCTTTTTAGGCGCGCCTCCGCATTTATGCTTCGTATACGTATCGGTATAAATTCCGCGTCCGCCGGTTTTGGCAAATTCCTGGAGCGCTTTCCAGGTTTTCTGCGCCCCCTCGAAATCGTAAATGCAATGTGCATTTCCTTCGCCGAGCGTATCGTGCGTAATTCCTTCCACCTTTTCCCAGTTGATTTGCAACCCGGGCGTCAAGACCAAAAAATCATAGGGAATTTTGCCGCTTTGAGCCGTGGTGACCTGGTTCCACACCGGATCGACCGCCGTCACCGAATCTTTCACCCATTTAATACCGTCGGGGATACAATCGGACTGTTTTTTCCAAACCTCGTCGGGCGTATACACCCCGGAAGCAATCAAGGTAAATCCCGGCTGGTAAAACTGACGGTCGCTCGGATCGATCAAGATAATATCAGGCTCGTCGAGCCAATGCTTCAAACGAGACGCCATACTGATTCCGGCGGCTCCTGCGCCGATAATAACGATCTTCCCCTTGGCTTTGCTGGAAAACGCTTTCGCTTTTTCCGTACCTAACGTACCCAACAAACCGGCGGCGGCCATTATCTTAAAGAACTGCCGGCGGTCGATACCTCTCCGTTCCAGTTCGTCTAATTCTCTTTCCAGCTCGTGTTTCATCGTGATTGCGAATTAAGATTAATTTCTGGCGGCAAAGAAACGATAAAATTAGAAAAGGCACCCTAAAAAAGACTACTACACCACTTGCGCAAACCGGTTTTTCTTCGGAAAAAGGTACGACAATACTTTCTCACCCACTTCTGTAGGTGGTATAAATCATTAAAAATCAAAAAGTTGATAAGATATAAATTCTAGAGACGTATTTTTTAGAATTTCATCAGGAAATCGACCAAATTGGTGTCGCCTTCCAACGCCAGCCGCTTACGCAAACGATACCGTCGCAATTCCACCGCCCTGACGGACACATTCAACAAGGAGGCGATTTCCTTCGTTGACAAATTCATCCGCAGCAAACAACAGATCCGCAGATCGCCCGCCGTAATATCGGCATATTGCAGGCGAAGCCGTTCCATAAAATGCTGGTGCGCACTATTGAAATAGGTTTCGAACTGAAGCCAATCCGCTTGATCGTTGAGCGCTTCCTCCATGAGCGACCGCAGTTTGAGATACAATTTATTCGGATACCGGTCGCTAAGCATTTCTTTCTGCCGTTCCAATTCGTCGAGAAACGACTGGATCGCCTGATTGCGTTTAACCAAAGCCGAGGTTTGCAAGGTCAGTTCATTATTCTTATTTTGCAACTCCGCCTCCAGCAACTCATTTTTCATCCGGTTCATACGCTGTTCTTCCGCTTGCCGTTCCGCTTCCAGTCGCTGCTGCTCTTCGCGGTGCATAGTCCGCAAATGAAACCGTAGCGCCCACCGTCCGATCACCCAAGCCGCCAGGATGTAGCCCAGATACGCCCAGACCGTATTATACCAGGGGGGGCGCACCCGGATGCGTAACGAAAGTTCGGGAAAAGGCCCTTTGGCCACATATTTCCTTATGCGCAATTCGTACGTCCCTTCGGGCAATTGCAGGAAAGAAATCTTTCCGTCTTTTTGCCAGGCCGACCAGTGAGACGAAACCCCTTCCAACTTATAACTGATCTGGTGGTTGGGCGTAAACACCGTGGTGCCCACAAAAAGCGTGAAAGCCCGGAAATCGTACGGCAAACTAATCTGCCCTGTATCGGTGGGTAAAAAATGCGTCTTCTCGGGCCCTGCATACTCGATATGCCGAAAACGGGGCATCGTCAGTCCGCCCAGTCCGCCCGCAATCAGCCGCCGGGTATTTACCAACAACGTGCCCTGCATCGTAGAAACCAGATTTAGCGAATCGTTCAGGGAAATAAGCCGCGGATCGCTGGTGACCAGGTTCATCTGGTAATTATCGAAAAGAATCCGGCATTTGAGGATGCCCATGCCGTTTTCCCGATGGAACAAGCCGGCTTCGTTGCCTGTGGTGAGCCAGTATAAATTGTCGGGCCCCGGATAGACGCCGTCGGCCCCGGCGAAAATATCCAGCGATGCCGTATTTTCGAAAAGCTGCGGAACCGAAAGCGGTTCCGAGGCGTCCGGCGCGGCAAATAACTTTTCGCCTTGGCGGTTGTCCACCGCTTGGAAACTGTCGTCGGGAGAAAGCGTACGCCGGAAATAACCGAGGTTCGTGCGGATATACAAACTGTCTCCTTTCAAAAGGCCGTCTTGCAACTTCCCAATCACCGACCGGCGCCCCATAAGGGTAAGCGCAGGCCCGATGTCGATTTGCGACAACCCGTTATCCAAGGCCACCCAGATCAAACTGGCATCTTGTACGCAAATGGCCCGTACGATATTATCCTGGAGTTGATTTTCAGTGGATAAATGGCGGAGTATTTTACCGTCCGAAGCGGTAATATATAACCCTTCGGAAGCAGTGCCTGTAAAATGAAACGATCCGGCCGTGGCGAAAGCTGTCGGCCGGTTTTCCTGTATTTCGGAGGGAAGCGGATAGGAATGGGCCGGCTTTTCGAAGGTAATGTCGAGGGGCAGGTTATCGAGCGGATGGTATTGCATGTGGCCGAAAGCGTCTTCCAACCAAAATCCTTGGGAAGACTGTCCCGCCGTATAGACCGTATCGTTGCGATACGTCACCCGGTGAAGGGCCGATTTATCGGGCAGCGCATACGTGCACCAGGTATTTCCGTCGAAAGTGAGCAAACCGGAGTTGTTGGCCACATACAAAATGCCGTCGTACGAGACGGCCAGATC